>NZ_JAIUJZ010000042.1:0-8316 GCF_020176775.1 Saccharopolyspora sp. 6M | reverse complement strand
CGGCGGCCGGCGCGGGGCGCCCCCCCCCCGCCCGCCCGCCCCCCCCCCCCCCCCCCCCCCCCCCCCCCCCCCCCCCGGCTCACTTCGCCTCGCCGAGCAGGTCGGCGACGCGCTGCACGCCGGCCACGAGGTCCTCGTCGCCGAGCGCGTAGGACAGCCGGAAGTAGCCGGGGGTGCCGAAGGCCTCCCCGGGCACCACGGCGACCTCGGCCTGCTCCAGCACGAGCTCGGCGAGCTCCGCGCTGGTCTTCGGGCGGGCGCCGCGGATCTCCTTGCCCAGCAGCTCCTGCACCGACGGGTACGCGTAGAAGGCGCCCTCGGGCTCCGGGCAGGTCACGCCCGGGATCGCCGAGAGCATCTCGACGATGGTGCGGCGGCGCCGGTCGAACGCGGCGCGCATGTCGGCGACGGCGTCCAGCGATCCGCTCACCGCCGCCAGCGCGGCCCGCTGCGACACGTTCGCCACGTTCGACGACAGGTGCGACTGCAGGTTCGCGGCCGCCTTGATCACGTCCTTCGGGCCGATCATCCAGCCGACCCGCCAGCCGGTCATCGCGTAGGTCTTCGCGACGCCGTTGAGGATCACGCAGGTGTCGGCGAGCTCCGGGACCTGCGCGGCGATCGAGACGTGCTCGGCGTCGCCGTAGACCAGGTGCTCGTAGATCTCGTCCGTGATGACCCAGATCCCGTTGCGCACCGCCCACTCGCCGATGGCCCGGACCTGCTCCGGCGGGTACACGGCACCGGTGGGGTTGGACGGGGAGTTGAACAGCAGGACCTTGGTGCGCGAGGTCCGAGCGGCGTCCAGCTGCTCGACGCTCGCGAGGAACCCGGTGGTGTCGTCGGTGGGCACCACGACCGGCACGCCCCCGGCGAGCTCGATCGCCTCCGGATAGGTCGTCCAGTAGGGAGCGGGCAGCAGCACCTCGTCGCCCGGGTCGAGCAGCGTGGCGAACGCCTGGTAGACGGCCTGCTTGCCGCCGTTGGTGACCAGCACCTGGCTGGGGTCGACGGTCAGCCCGGAGTCGCGCAGGGTCTTCGCCGCGATCGCCTCCCGCAGTTCCGGCAGGCCCGCGGCGGGGCTGTAGCGGTGGTTGCGCGGGTCGGCGCAGGCCGCGATCGCGGCGTCCACGACGGGCTGCGGGGTGGGGAAGTCGGGCTCGCCGGCGCCGAAGCCGATGACGGGCCGCCCGGCCGCCTTGAGCGCTTTCGCCTTCGAGTCGACCGCGAGCGTCGCGGACTCGCTGATGCCGCCGACGCGGGCGGAGACGCGCCGCTTCGAGGTGCCTGACTCGGACTGGTCCAGTGGTGCTGACATGGGAACATCTTCGCAGAGCGCGAACCGGGGCGGCACGCTCCCCGCCTCGGCGTTCGCCGTTGTCGGACCGCCCGTGCAGGAGGCGCGGAGCGATCCCGTACACTTCCCGTCTTGGGATGCCGGTACACCCGCACCCGAACTCGGCGTAGGCCGGTTTCGGGGCTGGCGTATGGTGTGTTCCGACGCGGCCGACGGTCGCGAAGGGGTGTAGCTCAATTGGCAGAGCAGCGGTCTCCAAAACCGCAGGTTGCAGGTTCGAGTCCTGTCACCCCTGCGTCGATGCACACGGTGAGCGGAGGAAGCAGGCGTGAGCGACGACCGCGAGCAGGGGCCGGACGAGCAGCAGGATGCCGCTCAGCCCTCCAGCGCCGCCGCACGACGCGAGCGTCGCGCCTCCCGCGCTTCCGCCCGGCAGGGCGGTGCGGGCGGGCCGGACTCCGGTGCCACCCGCACAACTGAGTCGAAGGGTCGGCCGACTCCGTCGCGAGACGGCCGGAAGGGTCGGGTCTCGCCGTTCCGCAAGGTGTGGCGCTTCCTGCGCGAGGTCGTCGCCGAGCTGCGCAAGGTCATCTGGCCGACACGCCGGGCACTGATCACCTACACGCTCGTGGTGCTCGTGTTCGTCAGCATTCTGGTGGCGTTCGTCGCCGGCCTGGACGTGCTGTTCGCCAAGGGCGTGCTCTGGTTGTTCGGCTGAGCGCCACGGCCCGCGGCGAACAGCGGGCCGCTGTCGCGCCATCGACCCGGCGCATAACGCACGAGAGGAAGCGAGACCCACTGTGACCTCAGGAGACGGGACCTCCCACGAGGACCAGGAGTTGACCGGCCGGACCGGTGCGCCGGCCGAGGCCGAGGAGTCGGCGGTGGCCGACGACGTCGACTCCGCTCGCGGCGCCGACTCCGGCGAGGACACCGGTCCGACCACCGGCGCCGACGAGGAGACCTCGGCGGACGACGCGGCGACCGACGAAGCGGCCGAGTCCGCGGAGTCCACCGAGGACGACGGCGCCGAGAGCACCGAAGCCGAAGCCGAGAGCGCCGAGGCCGAGGAAGCCGAGGAAGCCGAGGAAGAGGCCGAGGCCGACCCGGTCGAGGAGCTGCGCGCCGCGCTGCGCCGCGCTCCGGGCGAGTGGTACGTCGTGCACTCGTACGCCGGCTACGAGAACAAGGTCAAGACGAACCTGGAGACCCGCGCCCAGACGCTGGACGTCGAGGACTACATCTTCCAGGTCGAGGTGCCCACCGAAGAGGTCACCGAGATCAAGAACGGCCAGCGCAAGCTGGTGCAGCGCAAGGTGCTGCCCGGCTACATCCTGGTTCGCATGGAGCTCAACGACGCCTCGTGGAGCGCGGTCCGCAACACCCCGGGTGTCACCGGGTTCATCGGTGCGACCTCGCAGCCTTCGCCGCTGGGCATCAACGACGTGCTGAAGTTCCTCGCGCCGCAGGCGGAGAAGGAAGCGAAGCCGGAGCAGGGCAAGAAGGCCGCCCAGCCCGCCGCGTCCGCGAAGCCCTCGGTCGAGGTGGACTTCGAGGTCGGCGAGTCGATCACCGTCATGGACGGCCCGTTCGCCACGCTGCCCGCGACGATCAGCGAGGTCAACGCCGACAACCAGAAGCTCAAGGTGCTGGTGTCGATCTTCGGCCGGGAGACGCCGGTCGAGCTGTCGTTCAACCAGGTTTCCAAGATCTGACCGGTTCCCCGGAAGCCCGGCGACGGGCCGACGAGGGGATTCCGGCGGCTGCGGCAGGCTCTGGCAGGACCTGCCGCGGGAACGGGCGACGCCACCGTCGTGGTCCCCGCCCGTGCCCGGCCCGTCCTCGGGTCGGGCGAACGGACACCGAAGACACTAGGAAGCTAGAGATGCCGCCCAAGAAGAAGAAGCTCGCAGCGATCATCAAGCTGCAAATCTCGGCAGGCCAGGCCAACCCGGCTCCGCCCGTCGGCCCGGCGCTGGGCCAGCACGGCGTGAACATCATGGAGTTCTGCAAGGCCTACAACGCCGCCACGGAAAGCCAGCGCGGCGACGTGGTGCCGGTCGAGATCTCCGTGTTCGAAGACCGCTCCTTCACCTTCAACCTGAAGACCCCGCCGGCGGCGAAGCTGCTGCTGAAGGCCGCGGGTGTGCAGAAGGGCAGCGGCGAGCCGCACAAGTCGAAGGTCGGCAAGGTCACCGCGGACCAGATCCGCGAGATCGCGCAGACCAAGATGGTCGACCTCAACGCCAAGGACCTCGACCAGGCCTCGAAGATCATCGCCGGCACCGCCCGGTCGATGGGTCTCACCGTCGAAGGCTGACGAACCGGCACGTGTGGGAGGGCTCGCGCAGCCCTACGCGACCACGACTGATCCACCGTTAAGGACAGAGAATGACTAAGCGCAGCAAGGCATATCAGCAGGCCGCCGAGCTGGTCGACCGCGCGCGGCTGTACGCGCCGCTGGAGGCCGTCGAGCTGGCCAAGAAGACCGCCAAGGTCAAGATGGACCCCACCGTCGAGGTGGCCCTGCGTCTGGGCGTCGACCCGCGCAAGGCCGACCAGATGGTCCGCGGGACCGTGAACCTGCCGCACGGCACTGGCAAGACCGTCCGGGTCATCGTGTTCGCCACCGGGGACAAGGCCGCCGAGGCCGAGGCCGCCGGCGCGGACGCGGTCGGCTCCGAAGACCTCATCGAGCGCATCCAGGGCGGCTGGCTCGACTTCGACGCGGCGATCGCCACCCCGGACCAGATGGCGAAGGTCGGCAAGATCGCGCGAGTCCTCGGGCCGCGCGGCCTCATGCCGAACCCGAAGACCGGCACCGTCACCCCGAACGTCACGAAGGCCGTCTCCGAGATCAAGGGCGGCAAGATCAGCTTCCGGGTGGACAAGCAGGCCAACCTGCACCTGATCATCGGCAAGGCCTCGTTCGACACCACGCAGCTGGTGGAGAACTACGCGGCCGCGCTGGACGAGATCCTGCGTGCCAAGCCGTCCACCTCCAAGGGCCGCTACGTCAAGAAGGTCACCTTCACGACGACGATGGGCC
The DNA here is from genome assembly GCF_020176775.1 of Saccharopolyspora sp. 6M. Lineage (NCBI taxonomy): Bacteria > Bacillati > Actinomycetota > Actinomycetes > Pseudonocardiales > Pseudonocardiaceae > Saccharopolyspora > Saccharopolyspora sp. 6M. The sequence goes on along the minus strand of NZ_JAIUJZ010000042.1, from coordinate 3,970 downwards.
CGGGCATCCCGGTGGACCCGAGCTTGACCCGGAACCTCACCGAGGCTCCTGCCTGACGCGGACTTCCGCTGCGAGCGGGCCGTCCCCTTCCGGGGGCGCCCCGCTTTCGCATTCTCAGGAGCAGGCGGCGGGTTCGTAGTTGTCGATCTGCCAGCCGCCGTTGGGCTGGCGGGACATGCTGAACTTCCCGAGCGGCGGGCCACCGGACACGCTCAGCGCGCAGGAGTCGACGACGGCCGTGCCCTCGCTCTCCTGGATGACGTCGTTGGTGAAGCGCGGGCTGCTGAACGAGTTCGGTTCGGTGACCTTCTCGTGCGCCGCGACCGCGGCGGCGGCGCAGTCGGCGGTCTGCGAGTAGTAGGCGAAGGCGCTCCCGCCTTCGGGGGTGAACAGGGCGCAGACCTGCTCCGGCTGGTGCGCGACGTAGCCGTAGAAGGCGCGGACGACGCGTTGTGGCGACGGCGGGGTGACGGGCGCGGCGTCCGGGGGAGCGCCGCCGGTCCCACCGCCTCCTCCGCCACCGCCGGTGACGCCACCGAGCAGCTTGGACAGCAGCCAGAACAGCAGCAGCACGACCAGCGCCACCGTCACGAGCAGGAACAGCAGCCTCCCGAGCAGCGGCCGCAGCAGCGACCACAGCAGGACCAGCGCCTTCTTCCACCACGGCCTGCCCTGCGGCTGTTGCGGCGCGGCGGGCGGGGGGGGCGGTGGTGCGGCCTGCGCGCCGGTGCCGTCCTGCCCGCGCTGCCACTCCTGGAACCGCTGGAACTCCAGGAACCGCTGGTACTGCTCGTACTGCCGGGCCTGCTCGTCGTCGGGTGCGGGCGCGCTCACCGGCGGGGTGCGCGGCGGATCCGGCACGAGTTCGGCGTCCACCACTTCGGGGGTCGCGTCCGGGCGGGGGGTTCGGTCGTCGCGGTGCGACTCGTTCGGGTCGGCCACGAATGACATCTTGCCGTGCCGGGCAAGGGTGGTGATCGTCCCGCGCCGCGGCGGTTGCGTCGGGCCGCCCACCTGCGGGGGTGCCGTCCGAGCTGCCGCGGGGGTGCAGTACTCTGGTCGCAGTTCCACCCAAGACCGCTGGTCTTTCCACGCGTCGCTCGCGATGCGCGGAAACGAAGGTCCCGTTGCGATGCGGGCGGCCCGCGCAGGAGGACGTGGCCGCACCTGAGCGCGCATGCGCGCCGGTGCTGAGTTTCCGCCCCGTGCCTGCTGCGCCGGGGCGTTTTTCGTCTCCTCGGGATCGTCAACCGGCTACGAATCCGCTTTCGCGGGATTCCGAGTCGATCGAAGAGAGGAGGCGACATGGCAAAGCCGGAGAAGGTCGACGCGGTCGAAGAGATCGCTTCGCGGTTCAACACCGCGACCACCACCGTGGTGACCGAGTACCGCGGGCTGTCCATGGCGCAGCTGGGGCAGCTGCGCACCGCCCTGGGCGAGGGCACGACCTACCGGGTCGCGAAGAACACGCTCGTCAAGCGGGCCGCCGAGCAGTCCGGGGTCGAAGGCCTCGACGACCTGTTCGTCGGCCCCACCGCGATCGCCTTCATCGAGGGCGAGCCGGTGGACGCGGCGAAGGCGCTCCGCGATTTCGCCAAGGACAACCAGGCCCTGGTGATCAAGGGCGGCTACATGGACGGCCGCGCGATCTCGGTTTCCGAGGTCGAGCGGATCGCCGACCTGGACTCGCGCGAGGTCACGCTGTCCAAGCTGGCCGGCGCGCTGAAGGGCAAGCTGAACCAGACCGCAGGCCTGTTCGCCGCTCCGGCGTCCCAGGTCGCGCGCCTGGCCGCCGCGCTGCAGGAGAAGAAGGGCGCCGAGTCGGACTCCTGATCCGTCCCGGCCCGGAACGCTGCGCGCGCGCCGGGATTCCGCCCGCACATCGCACCCGTTCGCCGAGGCGGACGCAGATCTGAAAGGAACGCCGTCATGGCCAAGCTGAGCAACGACGAGCTGCTGGACGTCTTCAAGGAAATGACGCTGCTGGAGCTCTCCGAGTTCGTGAAGCAGTTCGAGGAGACCTTCGACGTCACCGCCGCCGCCCCGGTCGCGGCCGTGGCCGCCCCGGCCGCCGGTGGCGCTGCCGCCGAGGTCGAGGAGCAGGACGAGTTCGACGTCGTCCTCGAGGACGCCGGCGACAAGAAGATCCAGGTCATCAAGGTCGTCCGCGAGGTCGTCTCCGGCCTGGGCCTGAAGGAGGCCAAGGAGCTCGTCGAGGGCGCCCCGAAGGCCCTCCTGGAGAAGGTCGACAAGGACAAGGCCAACGAGGCCAAGGCCAAGCTGGAGGAGTCCGGCGCCAAGATCACCCTGAAGTGATCTCCCGCCGGCCGGGCACCGCTCACGCGGTGTCACGGTCGGCATGCACTTCCGCCGCGAACCGGAATGCTCAGCGGAGGGCGCCGGGCGGTCCGCGAATCGATCGGATAACGATCGTCGCGGGAGATCCGTGCACTGGATCTCCCCGTCCGCCCGGCCCGCGTTGAAAAGATCATTCCGCGAGTGGCATGAGAAGGGGGGGGCCCACCCCGGGTGCCCGCCTTTTTGCGGTCCGTGCACATTTCATTGATTTTTTCGGTCTGCGAAACCACAGATCCGGACAGTTCGGAACGATTTGCGCCGCGCTCTGGGAATCCAACTGAACTCGTGAGTAACCTGTGCGCGTCTCGCTCGTTGTATAGGTGTGACGCTCCTGACGTCGGTTAGTCGAGTCACATATGCGAGGCTCCCCGTTCGGGTGCGCTACTGCACTTGGCGGAGTGATGCCAGCGAGTAACGCGGCCAACGAAGGAACGCGGAGGTGCCGGATGGGTGTCGAGGTCAGGGTCGAGGGCTTGTCCAAGTCCTTCGGCGCGCAGACCATCTGGCGGGACGTGACGCTGACCCTGCCGACCGGCGAGATCAGCGTGCTGCTGGGTCCGTCGGGCACCGGCAAGTCGGTCTTCCTGAAGTCCTTGGTGGGGCTGCTGAAGCCGGAGCAGGGCAAGGTGCTGATCGACGGCGTCGACGTCTGCGACTGCGCGGAGAAGGACCTCTACGAGATCCGGAAGCTTTTCGGCGTGCTGTTCCAGGACGGCGCCTTGTTCGGCTCGATGAACCTCTACGACAACATCGCCTTCCCGCTGCGCGAGCACACCCGGAAGAACGAGTCCGAGGTGCGCCAGGTCGTGATGGAGAAGATGGAGATGGTCGGCCTGCTCGGTGCCGAGACCAAGCTGCCGGGCGAGATCTCCGGCGGCATGCGCAAGCGCGCCGGGCTCGCCAGGGCGCTGGTGCTCGATCCCGAGATCCTGCTGTTCGACGAGCCGGACTCCGGCCTGGATCCGGTGCGCACGGCCTACCTGAACCAGCTGATCGTGGACCTGAACGCGCAGATCGACGCGACCTGCCTGATCGTCACGCACGACATCAACACGGCCCGCACGGTGCCGGACAACATCGGGATGCTGTTCCGCCGCAACCTGGTGATGTACGGGCCGCGGGAGGTGCTGCTGACCTCGACGGAACCGGTGGTGGAGCAGTTCCTCAACGGCCGCAGGCAGGGCCCGATCGGGATGAGCGAGGAGAAGGACGCCGGCCAGGCGGCCGCCGAGCTCGCCGAGCTGCGCGGGGAGCAGGGCGTCCCGCACATCATGCCCCAGCTGGAGGCGACGCCGGGCCTGCCGGAGCGCACCGCGGTGCGGCGCAGGCAGGACCGGGTGATGGCGAACCTGGGTTCGCTGACCCCGTCGGCGCAGCAGGAGATCTTCAAGAGCCTCACCCCGCAGGAGCGGGAGCGCTACGGGATCCGCGAAGGAGCCCCGGCGACCGCGGGCGTGCGCAGCGGCACCCTGTCGCAGGGCGAGGTCGCGCAGGTACCGCAGCAGCCCGCCGCGGCCGCGCAGCAGGCTCCGCAGGGACCGGCCGAGCAGACGACGCCGAACCCGACGACGCCGAACCCCGCGACCCGGCACCCCGCCCCGCAGCAACCGGC
>NZ_JAIUJZ010000041.1:0-41340 GCF_020176775.1 Saccharopolyspora sp. 6M | reverse complement strand
GAGTGGGGTTCCGCGCCGGGGTTCCAGGCCGGGCCGGGGGTTTCGGGCCGCGCCGGGATTCCAAGCTCGGCCGAGGATTTCGGGCCATGCCGGGGATTTCAAGCTGAGCCAGGGGTTTCGGGCCAGGTGGGAAACCCGGGCTGGGGATTCCGGACTGGGCCGGGAAGTCCGGGCCGGGCGGTCAGCGCTTGCGGCGGAAGGCCACCGCCAGCACCACGGCGACCGCGGTCAACGCCACCTGGCCGCCGAGCACGATGCGGTTCACGTCCACCGCCGGGTGCCACACGGCGCCCTGCGCGGTCACCGCCCACGCCCCCACCGGCTTCGCGATCGTGCCGCCTCCGCCCGAACGGTTCTTGCGGCGACCGCTCACCCCGCCGCCCCGGCGCACCTGCACCACCGGCAGCAGCGTCGTGCCGTCCTGCTGCACGGCGGGGCCGAACACCTGTCCCTCGCGGAGTTCCGCGGTGAGCGCGGCGACCGCGTCCTCCGCCGTCACGAGCTCGTCACTGCCGGACATGCCGCCTCCCGAGGCCGATCGGACTCCCACCGACCCTAGCCGCCCGCGCCGGGTGAACGGACCGTTCGCCCAACCAGATCGGACGAACGGTCCGTTCACCCGCAACGAACAGCCCGAGTCAACGGACCGCTCGTCCAACCAGACGAGGCGAACGGTCCGTTCACCCCTGACGAACGGCACGAGTGAACGGGCCGTTCGACCAACTAGATGGGACGAACGGTCCGTTCACTCGACGAAGCAGGAGTCAGAGGCGGGCGAGGGCGCGCAGCCCGGCCTCGTCGATGGTGGTCAGCTCCCGCGCCTCCGCCGCGTCGATCGCCCCGCCGTCGAGGGCGCGCACGAACGCGGACGCCAGGGCGCGGGCGGTGGCGGGCTCGTCGAGGACCGCGCCGCTCCCGGAACCGACGTAGGCGGCGATCCGCTCGGCCTGCGCCGGTGCGCTCTCCCGGAACTCCGCGAACGCGGCGGCGTACCGGCTCACCAGCTGCGCCGGGTGCAGGTCCCAGCCCTGGTAGAAGCCGTGCGCGAGCGAGCGCCGCACCAGCTCGTAGTGGTTGCGCCAGCCGTGCCGCACCTGGTCGCCGACGGGCAGCACGTTGGTGGACCCGTCGGACAGGAAGATCCCGGTCCCGGCCGCGGACACCTGCATCACGTGCCGGGCGAAGTCGCAGGAGCGGTGCGCGAGGTGCTGGTGCGCGGCGGTGAGCCCGCAGCTCGCGGTGTAGTCGTAGGTGCCGAAGTGCAGCCCGCTCACCCGCCGCCGCCCGGCCTCGACGAACCGGGGCAGCGCCAACCGGCCCGCACCGTCCACGATGGACTGAGTGGTCTCCACCTGGATCTCGAAGCGCAGCGCCCCGGAGGCCAGCCCGAGCTGCTGCTCGAACAGCTCCAGCAGCTCCACCAGCACCTCGACCTGCGCGACGTCCACGACCTTCGGGAAGGTGAGCACGAACCCGCCGGGCAGGCTCCCCCACTCCCGCAGCAGCGCGGTCAGGAACACGTCCAGCGTGCGCACGGATCGCGCCCGCAGCTCGGGGGTGTCGAAGGACTTCACGCGCAGCCCGAAGTTCAGCGGCTGTTCCCCGTCCCGCAGCCACCCGGCGACGATCCCGGCGGTGCGTTCGGCGTCGGCGTCCTCGGTCTCGTCGCCGGGCGAGCCGTAGCCGTCCTCGAAGTCGATCCGCAGGTCCTCGACCGGGGCACCGGCCAGCTTCTCCCGCACCCGCGGATGCACCGCGGCCGCAACGGGATCGGCCATCCCCAGCAGTGCGCCGAGCGCGGCCGGGTCCGGTAGGTGCTCGTCGAACGCGTCCAGCGCGGTGCTCGCCCACGTCCGCAGCACGTCCGCGGCCACCGCCGACGCGGGCACGTAGCAGGTGTGCACCGGCTGCCGCGCGGATCCCGCTCCCGGGTGGCGCCGCGCCCGGTCCTCGTCCACCTCCGACAACCGGTCCAACCGCCGCCGAACCTGCTCGGCGTCCAGCGAAGTCCTCACGCGCACCTCCGGGAACGTCGGAGGGGGCGGCTCGCACCGCCCCCTCCGCACCAGTGGATCACGACCAGTGCATCAGATCCGCTCGTACGCGGGCAGGGTCAGGAAGTCGACGAATTCGTCGGCGACCGCGACCTGCTCGAACAGCTCCACCGCGGCGGCGAGGTTCTCGGTCGGGAACCCGGCCTCGGCCCGCAGCGCCTGCTCGGTGTCGGCGAGGACCTGGCGCACCAGGTCCACCGTCACCTGCTCCCCACCGGCGAGGACCACGTCGTTGTGCAGCCACTGCCAGATCTGCGAGCGGGAGATCTCGGCGGTCGCGGCGTCCTCCATCAGGTTGTGGATGGCCGCCGCACCGTTGCCGCCCAGCCAGGACACGATGTAGCGGACGCCGACGTCCACGGCCGCGCGCAGGCCCTCGATGGTCTTGTCGCCGGGCGTCTTGTTCACCGCGAGCAGGTCGTCCGCGGTGATCGACACGTCGGCGCGCTTGCGGTCGATCTGGTTCGGCTTGTCGCCGAGGACCGCGTCGAACTCCTCGAAGCAGATCTCCACCAGGCCCGGGTGCGCCACCCAGGAACCGTCGAAACCGTCACCGGCCTCGCGGTTCTTGTCGTCGTGGACCTTCTGCATCGCCTTGTCGTTGGCTTCCGGGTCCTTCTTGTTCGGGATGAACGCGGCCATGCCGCCGATCGCGAACGCGCCCCGCTTGTGGCAGGTGCGCACCAGCAGCTCGGTGTAGGCGCGCATGAACGGCGCCGTCATGCCGACCGTGTTGCGGTCCGGCAGCACGTACTGGTCGGAGTCGCGGAAGGTCTTGATGACGCTGAACAGGTAGTCCCAGCGGCCCGCGTTCAGCCCGGCCGAGTGGTCGCGCAGCTCGTAGAGGATCTCCTCCATCTCGAACGCGGCCGGGAACGTCTCGATGAGCACCGTGCCGCGGATCGTGCCGTGCGGGATGCCGAGCTCCTGCTGGGCGTGGGTGAACACGTCGTTCCACAGCCGCGCTTCGAGGTGGCTCTCCATCTTCGGCAGGTAGAAGTACGGCCCGCTGCCGCGGTTCACCAGCTCCTGGGCGTTGTGGAAGAAGTACAGCCCGAAGTCCAGCAGCGCACCGACGATCGGCTTGCCGTCGACCAGCACGTGCTTGTCGTCGAAGTGCCAGCCGCGGGGGCGCACCAGCGGCACCGCGTGCTGCACGTCGTCGCGGAGCTTGTACTGCTTGCCCTCCGGCGTGGTCAGCTCCACCTGCTTGCGGACCACGTCGTAGAGGTTGACCTGGCCGCTGACCACGTTCGACCAGTGCGGCGTGTTCGCGTCCTCCAGGTCGGCCAGCCAGACGCGGGCACCGGAGTTGAGCGCGTTCACCGACATCTTGCGGTCGGTGGGGCCGGTGATCTCCACGCGGCGGTCGGCGATGTCGGCCGGGGGCGCGGCGACCTGCCAGTCGGACTCGCGGACCTCCTTGGTCTCCGGCAGGAAGTCGAGCCTGCCGTTGCGCTTGGCCTCGGCGCGGCGCTGCACGCGGCGGGCGAGCAGTTCGTCGCGGCGGGCGCCGAACTTCCGCTGCAGACCGGCGACGAAGTCGAGGGCCTCGGCGGTGAGGATCTCGTCGCCGCGTTCCACGGGGCCGCCGAGCACCTGCACGCTCGTCGTCGGGGTCGTGTCGGACATGGAAGCCCACCTCTCTCGGTACCTGCGCTCGCCGCCGAGCCGGGGCCCGCTCGGCAGCGCCGGAACGCTTCAGTGCTTTTCTGCATCGTGGATGTTAGTTTCCACATGTGGCCCGAGGCAACATGAGCTCGGGCACCGCCGACTAGACTCGATCACCAGACCGACCCGAAGGGACCGCAGCGATGACCGGGCCACGTCGTGCCAACCAAGGCGGAGGGGTGCAGTCCATCGAGCGCGCCTTCGACCTGCTGGAACTGATGGCGGACGCGGGCGGCGAAGTCGCGCTCTCCGAACTCGCCGAGACCTCCGGGCTGCCGCTGCCCACCATCCACCGGATCATGCGGACCCTCGTGAGCAGCGGATACGCCCGCCAGCAGCCGTCCCGGCGCTACTCGCTCGGCCCGCGGCTGATCCGGCTCGGCGAGACCGCCAGCCGGTCGCTCGGGTCCTGGGCGCGGCCCTACCTCGCCGAACTCACCGAAGCCACCGGGGAGACCTCCAACATGGCGGTCCTCGACGGCGACCAGGTCGTCTACGTCGCCCAGGTGCCCTCGCAGCACTCGATGCGGATGTTCACCGAGGTCGGCCGCCGCGTCGACGCGCACGCCACCGCCGTCGGCAAGGCCGTGCTCGCCGACCTCGCCGCCGACAGCGTCGCGCAGCTGCTCGAACGCTCCGGGATGCGCGCGCAGACCGAACGCACCATCACCAGCGTCGGCGCCATGCAGGACGAGCTCGCCCGCATCCGCGAGCAGGGCTACGCCGTCGACGACGGCGAGCGGGAGGTCGGCGTCCGCTGCTACGCGGTGGCCCTGCCCGGGGCGCCTGCCGGAGCCGCGATCTCCATCAGCGGTCCCGAAGGGCGGATGACCCGCATGTCCACCGACACCCTCGTCCCGCTCATGCAACGCCTCGCCGAGAAGCTCGCCGCCGAACTGCGCACCGCCTCACACGGTGCCTGAGCGCGCCACCCGCGCGGCCCGGCGCCGCCGCACCAGCAGCACCGCCCCCGCTCCGAGCGCGGCCAGCACCACCAGCGGCGCGCCTGCCACGCCCACCGCGGCCGACACCCGGCCGTAGGCCTCCCCCGCGACCCGGCCGAGCACGCACACCACCGCCGCCCACGTGAACGCCGCCGGGACGCTCGCCGCGCAGAACCGCAGGTGCGCGACGCCCGCGCGGCCCGCCAACCGCGGCAGCAACGTGCGCAGCACGCTCACGAAGTGCGCGCCGGCCACCGCCGGGACCGCGCGGCGCTCCAGCAGCGACAACGCCCGGCGCACCCGCTCCGGGCCGGCGCGCCGGATCAACCCGCGCTCCCAGCGACCCGGCGGCTCCAGCAGATCCGCGTCCGCGTCCAGCAACCGCAGCCGCCGCGCCCGCAGGAACGCCCACTGGCAGCCCAGCGCCGACGCGGCACCCGCCACCGGCACGGCGACCCACAGCGGCACCACCCCCTGCCGGGACAGCAGCCCCAGCGCGAGCAGCATCGGCGAACCCGGCAGCAGCACGCCCAGCGGCGAACCCGACTCCAGCACCAGCACCACCGCCGCCACCACTAGCAGGGCCGGCACCGGCAAGCCCATCACGTGCTCGACCACCGAGCGCCCCTCCGCACCGTCCGAATCCGCGCACCGCAGCGGTGGGACCGCGCTCGGCCCCACCGGTCACCGCACGGGCGGGTGGACGCCGTCGCCGCGGAGGCCGCACCCGCGGCACGGTGCCGCCCGCACCCTTCCTACCGGGAGATCGAGGCGGGATCGGTCCCGCCGGTGAATCGCTGGAACATCCCTCGCGCGGTCAGCCGCGGACCGCGGCCAAGCGCTGCGGCCAGTCCGCGCCGTGCGGCTCCAGCTCCACCTCGCGCACGTCATCGGCGCGGCGGTGCAGCCTGATCAGCAGGAACTCGTCGGCGAGCCGGTCCGCGACCTCCGCTCCCCACTCCACGACCACCACCGCATCGGTGAGGTCGGTGTCCAGGTCCAGGTCGTCGACGTCCTCCAGCCCGCCCAGCCGGTAGGCGTCCACGTGCACCAGCGGCGGCCCGTCCGCCGCCGGGTGGTGCACCCGGGCGATCACGAACGTCGGCGAGGTGACCTGGCCCGTCACGCCCATGCCCGCGGCGATGCCCTTCGCCAGCACGGTCTTGCCCGCGCCCAGCGGGCCGTCCAGGACCACCAGATCACCCGCGCGCAGGCCGGCGCCGAGGCGCCTGCCGAACTCCAGCGCCGCTTCCGGCGTCGCCAACTCGACGGTGCTCATGACCGGCCGCCCACCTTCGTCTCGCCCTCCGCGGCGCGGCGGGCACCGCGCCTGATCAGCGCCTCCAGGTGCCCGGTCACCAGCTCGTCCCGCTCCAGCATCGCCATGTGCCCGGCGCCTTCCACCCGCACCAGCTCGGCGTCCGGCAGCTCCCCGGCGATCACCTCGGAGTGCGAGAACGGCGTCATCCGGTCCAGATCGCCGCTGAGCACCAGCACCTCGGTGTGCCGCAGCCCGGCCAGCGCGGCCTTGCGGTCGTGCGAACCGAGCGTCTCCAGGAAGTCCGTGACCACCTCGACCGTGGTCGCCGAGATCATCTTGTTCATCAGGTCCACCAGCGACGGGCTGACCTCGCGGTCGCCGAACGACAGCGCCCGCACGATGCTCCACGCCAGCTGCCCGCCGGTGCGGCGCACCCGCTCCACCAGCTCCGGCTGCAACCCGGCGATCACGCCCAGGCCGCGGGTCAGCGGGTTGTGCCGGGACAGCCACGGCTTCGGCAAGCCGGAGGCACCGATCTCCCCGGCCGAGGTGCTCATGAACGCCACCGCGCACACCCGGTCCCGGAACAGCTTCGGCCGCTGCTCGGCCAGCGCCATGATCGCCATGCCGCCCATCGAATGCCCCACCAGCACCACCGGCCCGCGCCGCGCGGTCGCCCGCACCACCGCGTCCAGGTCCTTGCCGAGCTGCTCGATCGTGCTGCCGCGCCGCGAGGAATGCCCGGAGCGGCCGTGGCTGCGCTGGTCGTACTGCACCACCCGCACCCGCGGATCGGTCATCTTCGGCAGGTCGCGGCGCTGGAAGTGCCAACATCGCGAATCCAGCGCGTAGCCGTGCACCAGCACCACCGTCAGGTCGGCATGCCCGCCGTCCGCCGGTTTGATCTCCTGCACGGCCAGCGGGACGCCGTCGTCGGCGGCGACCGTGGACTGCCGGTCCGGCCGCAGCTTGCCCAGCGATTCCTCGGCGTGCGGGTCGTCCTCGTCCTGGCGCTGGGTGGCGATGCGCGAGCTGTGCGCGGCGACGCCGACGACCGCACCGGTCACCGCGGCCCCGAGCACCCCGCTGGTCCAGGCGAGCGCCTGCCACACCGGTCTCATGTCGCCTCCGTCCCCACCGCGGTGCGCGTCACCCGCGGCCGGTACATGCCGGTGACGATCTCGTAGTGGATCGTGCCGAGCGCCTCCGCCCATTCCGCGGCGGTCGGCGCGCCCTGCTCACCGGCGCCGAACAGCACCACCTCGTCGCCCGCGGCGACCGGGTCGTCGTCGCAGCGCACCACCAGCTGGTCCATGCACACCCGGCCCACGACGGGACGGCGGCGCCCGGCCAGCCACACCTCCATGCGGCCGGAGAGGCTGCGCGGCACGCCGTCGGCGTAGCCGACCGGGACCAGCGCCAACGTGCACGGGCGGTCCGCGGTCCACCGGTGGCCGTAGGACACGCTCTCGCCCGCGGCGACCCGCTTGGTCAGCACCACGGTGGAGCGGAACGTCATCGCCGGGACCAGCCCGTGGTCGCCGTCCTGCGGCACCGGGTCCAGCCCGTAGGCGGCGATGCCGGGGCGCACCAGCTCGAAGTGCAGATCGGGGCGGGTCAGCACCGCCGCCGAGTTCGCCAGGTGCCGGATCGGGTCGAGCCCGGCGGCGCGCGCCTGCCGGTAGGCCGCGTCGAAGCGAGCGGCCTGCGCGTCGATCGACGGGTGCCCGAGCTCGTCGGCGCACGCCAGGTGCGACCACACGGCCACGACCTCGACCGCGCCCGCGGCCTGCGCCTTCGCCGCCCGCTGCACCAGCGACGGCCACAGCTCCGGTGGGCAGCCGTTGCGGCTCAACCCGGTATCGATCTTGAGGTGCACCCGGGCGGTCGTCGACCGCGCCTGCGCGGCCGCGGCGATCGCGTGCAGCTCCGCCTCCGAGGAGACGCCGAGCTGCACGTCCGCGGCGACGGCCGCGTCGAAGTCGTCGCCCGGGGCGTGCAGCCAGCACAGCAGCGGCGCGGTGATGCCGTCCGCGCGCAGCCGCAGCGCCTCGCCGATCGCGGCCACGCCCAGCTCGGAGGCGCCCGCGGACAGCGCGGCGCGCGCGACGGTCGCGGCTCCGTGGCCGTAGCCGTCGGACTTCACCACCACCATCGTGCGAGCACCGGAACGCCGGGCGCGCTCGGCCAGCAGGGCGACGTTGTTGCGGAGCGCGTCGACGTCAATGCGCAGGTCGGCGCGGTGCACGGGCTGTTCGGTCATGGCGCGCACATCGTCGCACACGGAAACCGGACGAAGGCCCGCACATGTGACCCACCCCCGCCCCGAGATCAACGCCGGACCCGGACCGGCCCGGCAGCTCGCGCGGAGCGCCCGGATCGCCGCCGGCACCGACCTGAGCAGCGCCGACGCGCCGATCGGGGCACCCACCGGATCGTCCCCGGCCTCCGGCCCGAACGCGGCGAGCTCGGCCGCCAGCGCGTGCGCGTGGGCCGCGTACCCGCAGGCCAGCCACGGATCGATGCCCGCCGCCAGCAGCGCGCCGATCAACCCGGTCAGCACATCACCCGATCCGGCGGTGGCGGGCCAGGCGTGCACCGAGGGGTTCACCAGCACCCGGCCGTCCGGGGCCGCCACCACCGTCGTGTTGCCCTTGAGCAGCAGCACCACGTCGAAGCGCCGCGCCACCTCCCGCGCCGCGGCGACCCGGTCCGCACCGACCTCGCCCGCGAGCCGCTGGAACTCCCCGGCGTGCGGCGTCAGCACCACCGCCGCGTCCGGGTCCCGCGCGTCCCACAGCGTCGGGTCCTCCGCGAGCAGGGTGATCGAGTCGGCGTCCGCGCACACCGGCCGCCCCGACTCCAGCGCGTGCCGCAGCACCTCGCGGCCGCTGGCGCCGGTGCCGATGCCCGGCCCGACCGCCCACGCCTGCACCCGGCCGGCGTCGGTGATCGAGCCGGTGGCCACCACCTCCGGCCAGTGCGAGCGCACCAGGTCCGCCGCCGAACCCGCGTAGCGCACCATGCCCGAGGTCGCCTGCACGGCCGAGCCGGTCGCCAGCACCGCCGCGCCCGGGTACGTCGCGGAACCGGCGGCGACGCCCACCACGCCCTGCGAGTACTTGTCGTCCTGCGGCCGCGGGACCGGCCAGCCCGCGCCCACGTCCGCCGCGTCCAGCACGAACAGGTCCGGCTCCGGCAGGTGCTCGTCCACGCCGATGCCTGCCACCACCACCGCACCCGACCGCACCGACCCGGCGCCGAGCACGTGGCCCGGTTTGCGGCCGCCGAACGTCACCGTCAGGTCCGCGTCCACCGCGGGCCCGTCCACCGCACCGGTGATCGGGTCGACGCCGGAGGGCAGGTCCACCGCCACCACCGGCGCCGCCACCCGGGACACCAGCTCCGCGGCCAGCGGGCGCAGGCTTCCCCGCGCCGAGAGCCCCACGATCCCGTCGACCACCAGGTCCGCGCGCTCCAGCGCACCCGCGGCGGCCGCGCCGACCCCGGCGGTGTCCGCTCCCGGCCCAGCCGCGTCCACGAGCACGCCGCCCGCACGGCGCAGCGCCGCCGAACCCGCCGGATGCGCCTTGTCCGGGGACAGCAGCAGCGCGGTCACACCCGCACCGCGGCGCCGGAACTCCACCCCGGCCCACAGCGCGTCGCCGCCGTTGCCGCCCGCCCCCACCAGCAGCACCACGTGCCTGACCCCGACCGCGCCCGCGGTCTCCGCCAGCAGCCGGGCGCCGTGCACCGCGACCGCGAACGCGGCGCGGCGCATCACCACCGGTTCCGGGGTGCTGGTGAACACGCTGCGCTCGGCGTCCCGGACCTGGTCCGGGGTCCACGCTCCCTGCACGGGCGACCTCCTGTTCGCGGCTGGCACCGTCCGCTCGCGGCCTGGCACCGTCCTACCCGATCATCGCCCATCGGACGAGAAGGGGGGGCCGACCAGCGGTCGAGCGGCCCGATCAGCGCCGGTGGATCACTCCACCGTGACGGACTTGGCGAGGTTGCGGGGCTTGTCCACGTCGTAGCCGCGCGCCCGGGCGATCTCCGCCGCCAGCACCTGCAACGGGACCGTGGACACCAGCGGCTGCAGCAGCGTCGCCACCGCCGGGATCTCGATCAGCTCGTCCGCGAACGGGCGCACCGCCTCGTCGCCTTCCTCGGCGATGACGATGGTGCGGGCGCCGCGGGCCTGGATCTCGCGGATGTTGGACAGCATCTTCGAGTGCAGCAGCGCCCGGCCCTTCGCCGACGGCATCACCACGACCACCGGCAGCCGGTCCTCGATCAGCGCGATCGGCCCGTGCTTGAGCTCGCCCGCCGCGAAGCCCTCCGCGTGCATGTAGGCGAGCTCCTTGAGCTTCAGCGCGCCCTCCAGCGCCACCGGGTAGCCGACGTGGCGGCCCAGGAACAGCACCGCCTTCGAGTCGGCCAGCTCCCGGCCCAGCGTGCGCACCTGGTCCACGGTGGACAGCGTCTGCCGAACGGCCTGCGGCATCGCGGCGAGCTCCTCGAACTCGCGCGCCACCTCGTCCGAGTACTTCGTGCCGCGCGCCTGCGCCAGCGCCAGCCCCACCAGGTAGTTCGCGGTGATCTGCGCCAGGAACGTCTTCGTCGCCGCCACCCCGATCTCCGGGCCGGCGTGGGTGTAGAGCACCGCGTCCGACTCGCGCGGGATCTGCGCGCCGTTGGTGTTGCAGATGGCCAGCACCCGGGCCCGCTGGGTGCGCGCGTGCCGCACCGCCTCCAGGGTGTCCGCGGTCTCGCCGGACTGGGAGATCGCCACGACCAGGGTGTCGCGGCCCAGCACCGGGTCGCGGTAGCGGAACTCGCTGGCCAGCTCCACCTCCACCGGGATCCGGCACCAGTGCTCGATGGCGTACTTCGCGAGCAGGCCCGAGTGGTAGGCGGTGCCGCAGGCGACGACGAAGACCTTGTCGATGTCCCGCAGGTCCTGCTCGGTCATCCGCTGCTCGTCGAGGACGATGCCGCCGCCCGAGAAGTGCCCGCGCAGCGTGTTCTCCAGCGCCTCGGGCTGCTCCTCGATCTCCTTGAGCATGAAGTAGTCGTGGCCGCCCTTCTCGGCGGCCGACAGGTCCCAGTCCACGGTGAACGGCTTCGCCTGCACCTCGACGCCGTCGAAGTCGGTGACCCGGTAGCCGGCGCGGTCGATCGTGACGACCTGGTCCTGGCCGAGTTCCACCGCGTCCCGGGTGTGCTCGATGAACGCGGCCACGTCGGAGGCCAGGAAGTGCTCCCCCTCGCCGACGCCCACCACCAGCGGCGAGGAGCGGCGCGCCGCCACGATCTCGTCGGGCACGTCGGCGTGGGTGACCAGCAGCGTGAACGCGCCCTCCAACCGGCGCGCCACCGCGCGGGTGCTGGCGCTCAGGTCACCCGCGGTCGGACCGGAGGCGTACGCGGCGGCCACCAGGTGCGCCGCGGTCTCGGTGTCGGTCTCGCTGGCCATCTCCACGCCCGCGGACTCCAGCTCGGCGCGCAGCGCGGCGAAGTTCTCGATGATGCCGTTGTGCACCACCGCGACCTTGCCCGCCGCGTCCCGGTGCGGGTGCGCGTTGCGGTCGGTCGGCGCACCGTGCGTCGCCCACCGGGTGTGGCCCATGCCGCTGGTCGCCGCGAACCGCGAACCGTCCTGTCCGGCGAGCTTGCCCTCCAGGTTCGACAGCGCCCCCGCCGCCCGCTCGACCGCGAGACCGCCCGCGCCGTCGAGCATCGCGACGCCCGCCGAGTCGTAACCCCGGTACTCAAGCCGCCTGAGCCCGTCCAGCACCACGTCCAGCGCCTGACGATGTCCTACGTAACCCACGATGCCGCACACCCGAGTCAGCGTAGCCACCGCCGCCGAACGCCTCAGAACGGGCAGGGCAGCCGCACCTGACGGTGCGAACCCCGTCGCCACGACCCGGCGACGCCCATCACCGCCGGTCAACGGCCCGCGCCCGGTCCCGGCACCCGCGGTCGCGGTCCCCGCCTGGGGAGTTCCGGTGGTGCGCCGGCCCGGCGGCCGCGAGCGAGGCATCCGCCACGTGACGAACCGCGCACCTCGCGTGGGCGCGGTCGCGCCCGCGTCGGCTACCGTGACCCACCATGGCGCGGAATGCCAAGAAGGCGTTGGAAGAACTGTCCCACCGCGGGCCGCACGAGGTGCTGCACGGCGATCTCGCGCTGGTCGGCCTGCCCGGCATCGTGTGCACGCCGCGCAGCGGGCGCGGACTGCCCGCCGTCGCGTTCGGCCACGGCTGGTTGCAGTCGCCCCGCCGGTACGCGGGGCTGCTGCGCCACCTGGCCTCCTGGGGGATCGTCGCCGCCGCGCCCGGCACCCAGCGCGGGCCGCTGGCCTCGCACCGGATGCTGGCCGCGGACCTGCGCACCGCGCTCGACATCTGCACCGGCGTGCGGCTCGGCGACGGGCAGCTCAGCGTCGACGACCGCAAGCTCGCCGTCGCCGGGCACGCGCTCGGCGGGGGCAGCGCCGTGCTCGCCGCCGCCGACGACCCGCGCGTCCGCGCCGTCGGCACCTTCGCCGTCACCGAGACGATGCCCTCGGCGCTGGCCGCCGCGCACCGCGTCACCGCGCCCGGACTGCACCTCACCGGCGGCAAGGACCTGCTCGCGCCGTCCGTCGCCAACGCCGAACCGATCGCCGCCGCCTGGGGCGGGCCGGTGCAGCTGCGCACCCTGCCGAAGGCCAGCCACCTCGGGTTCACCGAGGGCAGGCACTGGACGGAACTGGTGCTGCACGGCAAGGCCGAGTACCGCACCCAGCGCACCGCCCGCGCGCTGCTCACCGCGTTCCTGCTCCGCCACCTCGACGGAGACGAGCGGTGGGGCGCGCTGCTCGACTCCGACGTCTCCGGCGCCACCATCGACGAAGCCCGGACCCGCAGCGCGGCCCTCACCGCCTGAGTTCCGGCCGGCGATCAGCCGGAAACGCCTCGCGGCGGCGGCGCGGCAGCGAGAATCACCGCTCGTGAACGCTCCGCAGCGACCGCCAGGACCACCAACCGGGGTACGGGCCACCGCCGAGGCAACCTCGACCGTCCGGTCCGCCGTGGCGCCCGGCTTCGAACTGGCCGCGCATCGCCTACGGCGTGGTGCTGTGCGTGGTCGGGATCTTCTTCCTCGTGGACGGCACCACCTCGATCATCGACAGCATCGAAGCCGGCCGCGTAGTCGTGTCCGGCCAGACCCAGGCGGGGTGGAACAACGTCCTGGCGATCGCGCGCGGCGCCCTGATCGTGCCGGGCGGGCTGGTCGCCCTCGTCGCCGCGATCCTCTGCTTCGCGCGCAACCCCGCCGCGCGGATCCTCGCCGTCGGCCCGGCGGCCGCGAGCGGTCTCGCCTACCTCATGAGCGCCGCCTACGAGATGCACGACCTGGTGCACGGCGGGTTCCGGTTCGGCATCGGGCACTTCTTCGACAACCGCTTCACCGCTCTCCTCGTGATCGGCCTGGCGGCGACGCTGCTCTCGTTCGTCCCCACGATCAGCAGGAGCGTGGCGGCGCGACCAGCGCCCTGGTCGCACAGGTGAGCCGATGAGATCGGGCCGCGCCCCGGCGGGGACGCGGCCCGGTGCTCACCTCAGCCAGGTGCGGTTCGAGAAGTCGTCGTCCTCGTCGTCCTGGACGACCGGGCGGCGGCGGGACGCCGGTCGCGGTGCGGGCCGCGGCGGCGGCTGCTGCCAGCCCCGCGGCTCCGGCGCCATCGGTTCCGGGCGCGGCTTGCGGTCCTGCTGCTCGACCGGCCGGGGCGGCGGATCGGTGTACTCCTCCTCGTCGTCCGGGAGGCCCACGTCGATCTCCGCGACCCGGTTGCGCTCGGCGTTCTCGCGCTGCGCCCGCTCCCGGACCCGCTCCGCCATCTTCTTCGCCGTGGCGACCGTGCTCTCGATGCCCGCCTTGGCCTTCTCCGCGCTCTCCCGGGAACTCCGGGTGAGCTCGTGGCTGCGGTTCACGTCGTCGCTGACCAGCTTGGTCATCGACTCCCGGAAGGCGCGTGCCGCCGGTGTCTCGGTGCTCATCTCAGCCCGCACTCCCCTGCGTCACGCTCATCCCCGCCGGTCCTCGCCGAACACCGCCCGGTGCCGGGCACCGGACTCGTCCACGCCGTCGTCGAACAGCTGTCCCTGGGTGCGCCACGGGCTGGAGTTCGTCCGTTCCTGATCACCCGAGCCGCCGCCCTGCTGGCCGCCGCCCATGCCACCCATGCCGCCCATCATGCCGCCGCCCATGCCACCGGATTGCTGCGCGGCACCCTGACCGCCCGCCGGGTCGCCCATGGTGCCGAGCCCGGTGGCGCCCTGCGAGCTGCCGGAAGCCGCGTCGTCCGCACTGGCCATCCTGGTCGCGCCGGCCTGCGGCTGCGCGTCCCCGAACGGGCCGGGGTGCGCCGGCGGCGGATCCGAGAGGTCCCCGGAGAACAACTGCCCGGACATCGTCGTGAACGAACCGGGCACGTGGTCGCCGGTGAACGCGCTCGCCAACCCCAGCCCGGCCGACTGCGGAGCGGTCGGCGCCGGGGTCAGCGGGTCCGGCGGCGAGTCGGTCGACGCCGCGTACGCCGCGGGCGCCACCGGCTCGGTCCCGCCGGAAGCGGGCGGTTCGTAGCCGCCGACCTGCGGTGGCGTGCCGACCGGCGTCGACGGGTCGAATCCGGCGCCCGGATCGCGGCCGACCGGTGCGCTCGCCGCGGCGTCCGGCTCCGCCCCCGGCATCGCGGGCGGCTCGACCGGAACCGGCCCGGGCACCGCGCCCGGCACCGCGTCGCCCCGCGGCTCGGCACCCGCGGTGTCCTCGGCGAAGTCGACGGTCTGCTGCACCGGCGGCCGGCCGGGCCCGTTGTCCACGTCGACGCGGATGCTGCCGTCCGGGGCCCGCTCCAAGGTGATCGTGCGGTCGCCCTCCTGGATCACCGCCTTGTCGTTCTCGCCCGGCTGGACCGGGATGCCCGGTTGCTGGGCGGGATCCGGCGCACCCGGCATCGCGCCCGGAGCGGGCTGGGTGCTCACGCCGGGCATCGGGCCCGTGGCGGGCTGGGTGCTCACGCCGGGCAGGTCCGCCTGCCCCGGCATCGTGCCGGGGGTCGGGTTCGTGCCGACGCCCGGCAGACCGCTCTCGGGGCCGAACCGCACGTCGTAGGTCTTCGGCTGCCCGTCCTCGCCGATGATCGTGACCTTCGAGGTGCCCTGCTGGTCCGGTTCCTGGACCTGCACGGCGTTCTCGCCCTCGCCGATCGTCTCCACCGCGGGCTCGCCGGTCCCCGGCCCGCCCGAACCGTCCGCGCCGGGCTGCGGCATCCCCGGCACCTCGGGCAGCTCAGGGGGTTCCGGCGTCTTCGGGGCCTCGGGCATCGCCGGAGTCTCCGGCATCGAAGGCGCGCCGCCGGGCGAACCACCAGGAGAGCCGCCGGGTGAACCGCCAGGCGAACCACCAGGAGAGCCGCCCGGCGAACCACCAGGGCCCTGCTGACCTGCGCCTTGCTGGTCAGAACCCTGCGGGCCGGACTCGTCCTGCGCCGGACCGGGGTTGTTGAACGGGTTCTCCTCGGCCTTGCCGAGCTCCTCGTTCAGCCTCTTCCACGCGTCGTCCACGGCGGTCTTGGTGTCATCGCACTTCTGGACGAAGTTCTTCCACTCCGTCTCCATCGCCTCCGCGAAGGAGTCGGTCATCTCCTGGGCCTTGGCGATGGCCTCTTTCTTGGTCCGATCATCGACGTCGCCCCAATTGCACTCGCCGATCTCGATGCCCCAGATGGAGGCGACCTTGCGCAGCACCTCGTCGTCCTGGTTCCCGTTCGCCAGGTCGATCGTGGTGTCCCAGTCCTTGGTGCTCTTGCCGCAGGTCACCTGCTCGCGCCGCTTCTCCAGCTCCAGCACGTAGCGGGACTTCTCCCGGCACAGGTCGCCGATCGCCTTCATCGAGGCGGTGGTCGCCTGCGCGGAATCGCTCACCCGGTTGATCACGCGCTCCTGCGCGGTCGGGGTGAACTCGTTCGAGAAGAACTGCTGCGAGCTGTCAGAGGCCGCGCCGGACCAGCCGTTCCACAACTGCCCGAGCCGGGACGCCATGGCTTCCTGGGCTTCGCGCATCCCCTTCTCGGCGCTGGTCAGGTCCTCGACACCGCGCGCGAACTTCGCGAAGGCGATGCCGCGCTGCTCGTGGAAGCGGTCCTCGGCCTGCTTGACCTGACCGACCCCGGCCTGACCGTTCTTGATCGCCCCGATCCGGTGGTACACCGGCAGCAGGTCCCGGAAGAAGCGAAGTCCGGCGTTGCCCGCATCCAGCAGTTCGTCCGAGGAATCGGCGCCCGCACCGCCCTTCTCCCCGTTGTCGGCCGCGCGCTGGGTGCCGTCGATGGTGGCCTGGCCGCCCTTGATCGCCTCGTCGTGCTTGCGATCCTTCTCGCCCGCTTGATCGGCCTGCTTCTTCGCCTCGTTGTACGACTCGGTGAGGTGGTCGTCCATGTCCCACGCGGTGAAACCCTCACCTGCGACGCGCCACCAGCTGTCGTCGTACTTGTCCATGTACGGGTCGAGCTCGCCGTCCGGGTCGTGCCCGCGCTGGCGGTAGATCAACATCAGGTTCCGCTTCGCCTCATCGGAGACGTCGCCGTTGGCCATGATGGCCTTGACCTCGTCGATGGACGGAACGTTCTCGTCGTCGGCCATCAGTTGTTCCCCGACTTCCCGACGGTCTCCGCCGCATCCGCGTCGGACCAGTCGTAACCCTGCCCGGTCTTCTCCAGCTTCCCGGCGAAGTCGTCCATGGCGTCGGCCATCGAGGAGACGCACTTCGACAGCTTGGTCATCGCCTCCTGGTAGCCGCCGAAGGCCTGCTGGTGCACGCGCCCGAAGTCCTCGGCCCCCAGACCGAGCTCCCCGACCTTCTTGGCGTGCTCATCGCGCACCGGATCCGCCGTACCCCGGATGCTGTTGCCGGCGGCGACCAACTCCCCCGAGTTCGTCCCGAAACCTGACATCGTTGCCCCTCCTCGCACTTCACGCCCCCACCGACGCGCGCACGGATGCGACGTCAGGTGGTGGCGCCAGGTTCCTCACCCTGGCAGGCGGGAGCGGCGCACGGGCCGGATCCGATGATCTCCTTGCATACGCGAAGGCTCACCGCGGCGGGTAGGGCCCCTGCGGCGGGTAGGGCTGCGGCGGGGCCTGCTGCGGGAACGGCTGCGACTGCGGGAAGGGCTGGCCGAACTGCTGCGGCTGGGCCGCCGGGAACGGCTGCGACGGCGACGCCTGGGATTGGGGCACCTGCGAGTGCGGCCCCTGCGGGAGCGGCTGCGGCTGCGCGTGGGGGAACAGCTGCGCGAACGGCGGGCTGGCCTGCGGCGGACCCGGCTGCGGGGCGTGCTCGCCCAGCTTCACCTTCACCACGAGCGCGGCGGTCAGCGCACCGGCGCCACCACCGACGAGAATGCTCACGAGCAGAAAAATCCAGTTCATCGGGTCCCCCCTTCGGCTCGCGCCCAAGGTATCGCCCGCGGCACCGCGGCCCACCGGCGGCTCGCCGACGGGAGGAGGAGCGGACCGGCCGCTCAGTACCCGGTGATCACCAGCGCGAGGATCACCGCCAGCGCCATCCCGGCCAGCGGCAGCACCAGGAGCATGACCACGTTCGCGAGCCACTCCCCGCGCGCCGCGCGCACCCGCTCAGCCATGTCGGCGCGCCCGCCGGTTCACCCACCACTGACCGCCGTCGTGCACGGCGTTGATGGCTTTGGTCCCGGCTATGCCGAGGGCGGAGAACACGAGGACGGCGGCGACGAGCCCGACCGCGACGAGTCCGACGATGATGGCGACGACGATGGCACCCATGTGAGCAGCGTCTCACACATCTGCCCGCGCGGGGAGACCTAGATCACAGCTTCACCGGATGGCAGCAACGACCCCGGCGAGCCGTTGCGCGGTGGCGTCGGCGATCGCCTCGCTCGGCGCCTCCACCATCACCCGCACGAGCTGTTCGGTACCGGACGGGCGAAGCAGCACCCGGCCCTGCTCACCGAGTTCGGCCTCCGCGGCCGCGACGGCGTCGGACACGGAGGGAGCCGAGACGGCCTGCGCCTTGTCCACCACCCGCACGTTCACCAGCACCTGCGGCAACCGGCGCATCGCGGTCGCGAGCTCGGCCAGCGGCTCGCCGGTCGCGGCCATCCGGCCCATCAGCCGCAGCGCCGTGAGCAGCCCGTCACCGGTGGTGGCGTGCCCCGGGAGCACCACGTGCCCGGACTGCTCGCCGCCCAGCGAGAACCCGCCGGCGCGCAGCTCCTCCAGCACGTAGCGGTCGCCGACCTTGGTGGTGCGCAGCTTCACGCCGTGGTCGCGCATCGCCAGGTGCAGGCCCAGGTTGCTCATCACGGTCGCGACCAGCGTGTCGTCGGCGAGTTCGCCGGACTCCTTCATCGCCACCGCGAGCACCGCGAGGATCTGGTCGCCGTCCACGACCTGCCCGGCCGCGTCGACCGCGAGGCAGCGGTCCGCGTCGCCGTCGTGCGCGATGCCCAGGTCGGCGCCGTGCTCCAGCACCGCGGCCCGCACGTTGTCCAGGTGGGTCGAGCCGACGCCGTCGTTGATGTTGATGCCGTCCGGGTCGGCGTGCAGCGCGATCACGTCCGCGCCCGCGCGCCGGTAGGCCTCGGGGGCCGCACCGGAGGCCGCGCCGTTCGCGCAGTCCACCACGACGCGGATGCCGTCCAGCCGCTGCGGCGTCGCCACCAGCAGGTGGTCCACGTAGCGCTGCACCGCGTCCGGCACGTCCCGCACCCGGCCCACGTGCTCGCCGGTGGGACGCTGCACGTCCTCGTCGAGGCGCGCGGCGATCTCGTCCTCCACCGCGTCCGGCAGCTTGTGGCCGCCCGCGGCGAACAGCTTGATCCCGTTGTCCGGCATCGGGTTGTGCGAGGCGGAGATCATCACGCCGATGTCGGCGCCCAGCTCACCGACCAGGTAGGCGACCGCCGGCGTGGGCAGCACGCCGACCCGCAGCACGTCCATGCCCGCCGAGGTCAGCCCTGCGGTGACCGCCGCCTCCAGCATCTCGCCGCTGGCCCGCGGGTCGCGGCCGACCAGCGCCACCCGGCGCCGGGAGTCGTCGCGGTCGTAGAGCACGCGGGCCGCCGCGGCCGCCACGGACAACGCCAGTTCCGGCGTGAGGTCCGAATTCGCGAGACCTCGCACCCCGTCGGTGCCGAACAGCCGGGACATGTGCAGCGAATCCTCCTGGATCGACGGCAGGGCCACTGTCAGGCCGAACCCGGCCCGGAAAAAGATCACGGGAGCAGCCCCGGCGTCGCGCGGACGCCACGGCTGCTCCCGTGAATCGTACGAAAGGTCAGCGCTTGCTGTACTGCGGAGCCTTGCGGGCCTTCTTGAGGCCGTACTTCTTGCGCTCCTTCTCCCGCGGGTCGCGGGTGAGCATGCCGGCCTTCTTCAGCGCCGGGCGGTCATCCGCCTCCAGCTCGACCAGCGCGCGCGCGATGGCCATGCGCAGCGCACCGGCCTGACCGGAGGGGCCACCGCCGTTGAGGTTCGCGTGCACGTCGAAGCCCTCGGCGCGCTCCACGAGAACCAGCGGTTCCTTCACGATCTGCTGGTGGACCTTGTTCGGGAAGTAGTCCTCGAGCGCCTTGCCGTTCAGCTTGAACCCACCGTTGCCGGAGGTCAGGCGCACGCGGACGATCGCCTCCTTGCGGCGGCCGACGGTCTGCACGGCGCGGCCGGACGGGATCGGCGCGAACTCCTGAGGCGCGTCCTCGACGTCCGCGTCGACCTCGGTGTTCTCGGCGAAGTGCTCGCCGATGTTCTCGACGACGTCCTCGCCGACGGTCTCGATAACCGGAGTCTCCTCCGGAGCAGGAGTGGTCACTGGCTGGTCCTCGGGTCCCTCGGTCACTTCTCGACCTTCGCGTTGATCTGGTACGGCTGCGGGTTCTGGGCCGCGTGGGGGTGCTCCGGGCCTGCGTAGACCTTGAGCTTCTTGCCCATGGCCCGGCCGAGCTTGTTCTTCGGCAGCATGCCCTTGATGGCCTTCTCGAGCACGCGCTCCGGGTGCTTCGAGTCCAGAACCTGCCCCAGGGACTGCTTGCGCAGACCGCCCGGGTAACCGCTGTGCCGGTAGTGGAACGCCTGCTCGCGCTTCTTGCCGGTCAGCGCCACCTTCTCAGCGTTGACGATGACGACGAAGTCGCCGGTGTCGATGTGCGGGGCGTAAGTCGGCTTGTGCTTGCCGCGCAGCAGCAGGGCGGCCTGGGTGGACAGCCGGCCGAGCACCACGTCCTCGGCGTCGATGACATGCCAGGCGCGGGTCACCTCGCCGGCCTTCGGGCTGTACGTGCGCACGGATCTACCTCGTCGTCGTTCGCGTCGGAATCTCGGTGCGGACCCCGTGTTCCTCCGGGGAGCCCATCGGAACCGTGCCGGGTCGGAATCCCCGATCTGGCCGGGGAACCGGCACGTCCTGGGTGTCACCAGAGACCTGTGGCCCGGTTCGGCCTCGGCTCTCGCCGGGCTTTCCGTTGGGCCGGTCACCGCTCCAACACCGCAGTCGCGCACCGCACAACAAACAATCAGGGTACTCGTTGGCGAAAAGACCCACCGATACGGGGTCCCCTTCGTCGGGGGAACGCCGTCGGCGTGCCGAGTCGCCGAGTGGATGCTACCGGGCGGCCCGGGAGCCCCGGGCACCCGCCCCGGAACACCGCCGACCCCGGGCCGCGAGGGGCGTCCGGGGTCGGCGATCGGCGCGGCGCGGAGAATCAGCCGCCGAAGCGACCGGCGTTCTTCGCCTCACCGGCCTGGTAGGACTCGTTCGCGGCGTTGACGGCCATGCCCATCTTCGCGGCGATCTCGATCATGTTCTGGGCGGCCTTGTCCCACTCGGACTGCGCGGCGCGGTACGCCTCCTGCGCCTGGCCTTCCCAAGTGCTGACCAGCGGCTTGAGCATGTTCTCCAGCTCGTCCAGCTCGGCCTGGATCTTGGTGGCGGCACCGCCCAGGTCGTCGGCGGCCTGGCTCAGCTGGCCGAAATCAACCCGAATTTCCATGGTGAAGTCCCCTCACGTGAAGTGGTCGGAAGAAGGTGGAGAAAGAACGTCGGAGGCGGGCTCAGCCGCCGAGCATGCCCTCGATCTTGGAGATCTCGGCCGCCTGCTCCTCTTCGTTCTGGGTGTACGCCTGCCCCGAGGACTGGATGTTCTCGCTGATCTCGCCCAGCTTCTGGTTGATGGTCTTGGCGTTCTCCTGGAACGCGTCCATCAGGCGGCGGAAGACGTCGGACGCCCCGCCCTTCCAGGAGGCCAGGACCGGCGCGATCTGCCCGTCCAGCGTGCTCACCGCGTTCTCGACGTTGCCCCGAACCTCTTCGACCTGACCCGCGGCCTTCGCCATCAGGTCCGCGTCGGTACCCATCCCGCTCATAGGTGAGCCCCCTTCATTCGTTGCTCGAAGATCGATGAACCTACGACGCAGACATTGCCACGTCCGGTTCCGCCCTGTCCCAGCTTTTTCCGGAAACGGTTGCGGCTGTGAACGCGGAAGGGCGAAATCGCTGGTCACGCGCGGATTAGCGATTGCGAAAGAATCCGCTCGTGCCGAGTTCTCGGCGGATCGCACGCGGAATTCGCGAAAGCGATTTGCACCCGTTACCGATTTCGCGGGCGACCGTCACCCGGTGACCGAGAGCGAGGAGACGACCTGCTCGCAGGCCCGCTCCACTTCGGACTTCCCGGCCGGGGTGTACCGGCAGCCCACGCTCACCTGGTACTGCCCGCGGTGCACCACGAACCACTCCGCGGTCGTGCCCGGCAGGTCCTCCCGGTAGTACACGACGTCCCGGCCCGCGAAGGTCGCCGAGGCGTCGAAACCGGAGAACCGCCCCCCATCGGCGTTGAACCGGTCGTACTCGGCGCGCAGGTCCGCGACCGCGCGGGCCCGCCCGGCCGCCACGTCGTAGCCGAGGTCGCCCTGCTGCACGACGATCAGGTCGTCCCCGTCGGACCGCGGCGCGACCACCGTCTGCCACAGCTGCGGATCACCGCCGGTCTGCCGCCAGCCCGCCGGGTAGTCGAAGCCGTACTCGTACTGCGCGACGTGCCGCGGTGGCGCCGCCGCCCGCCCGCCTGCGACCTGCGAGAGCAGCACCGCGACCACCACCGCGACGACCACGGCCGCCGCCGCGCCCGCGCCCCACACCCACGGCCGCACCCCGGTCCGCCGGGGCACCGGGGTGTGGAACACCGGCCGGGTCTGGTCGCCGGCGCCGATGACGATGGTGGAGGCGCGGCTGAGCGAATCGCCCGGCGGAGCGACGGCGGGCTGCTGCGCCCACTGCTGCCGCGGGACGCCCGCGTGCTGCGGGCGCGCGGCGGGTGCGCGTGCGCCGCGGTGCGCGCCCGCGGGCGCGAGCCCACCGGTGCGCTCCGGGTCCAGCCGCACCGCCCGCAGCGCACCGCGGGCCACCACCGTCTCCGGTTGGTCCAAGGTGGTCGGCAGCACCCCGGTGCGCTCGTGGATGAGCCGGGCCACCAGCGGGATCCGGCTGGAACCGCCGACCAGGAACACCCCGGCCAGCCGGTCCCGCGGCACCTGCCCCTCCTGCAAGGTCGCCGAGACCAGGTCGGCGGACTTCGCCAGCGGTGCCGCCACCAGACGCTCCAGGTCGGCGCGGGTGACGTGCGCGTCGGAGAACGGCGGTGGCATCGGCACGTCGGTGTAGGTGTGCCGGGACAGCGTCTCCTTCGCGCCGCGCACGTCCTGGCGCAGCACCCGGCGGCGCCGCCGGTCCGCCATGTCGCGGCCCTCGACGAGCTTGTGCCACGCGGCCGGGTCCATTCCGGACACGACGGAACCGATGTGCTCCAGCAGGGCCTGGTCGATGTCGGCGCCGCCGAAGTTCGGCTCGCCCTTCGTCGCCAGCACCCGGAACGCGCGGCCCTGCTTGCAGACGACGCTGGCGTCCACGGTGCCGCCGCCCAGGTCGAGCACGGCGAGCGCCCCGCCATCGGGCAGCCCGTGCCCGGCGGAGTGGAACACCGCGGCCGCGACGGGCTCCGGCACCAGCACGACTTCCTTCGCCAGCCCGGCCGCGGCCTGGCGCAGCACCCCGGCGCGGACCGAACCCCAGTCCGCGGGATGGGTGAGCACGAGCAGGTCCACGCCCGCGCCCGCGGCGAACCGGCGGGCCTCGCCGACGGCCCGCTGCAGCACCGCGCGCACCACGTCGCCGACGCGCAGCACGCTGCTGCCCAGCAGCAGCTCGCCCTCGTCGATGCGGCGCTTGGGGTGCGGTTCGAACCGGGACGGGTCGACGGCGGCCTGCCGCTCCGCCTCGTGGCCGACGAACAACGTGCCGGCGCCCGCGGCGAACACCGCGGAGGGCACCAGGGGTTGGCCGTCGACGACCACCACCTGCGGTTCACCGCCGCCGACGGACACCACGGTGCAAGTGCTCGAGGTGCCGAAGTCGACCGAGACGTGCAGGGACACCCACTACTCCTTCGCGCACCGCCGCGGGGTCGCGTCGGTGTCTTCGCCGGGCCGCCGGTGCGGCGGGACGAACCGGGCGCGAACCCGAATGCCCCCGAACGGTTCGCGCGAGTCGGGCTCCGATCCCGAATCCACCCCAGCACCCTAGAGGCCGAGGGTGCGCGCAGTTCAACAGTCTGCCCTCGATCGGGTGGCTTTCGCGGCAACCTCTTGACGCACCGTGTCCGAGGTTCCCGCGCGCCGCGGGCACCGGGTGCGGCGCGGGCCGGGCCCGCCCCCGCCCCCGGCACCCGCCCCCCGGCCGGGATCAATCCGAGTACTTGATCTCGGCCAGGAAAGTTCGCCACTGATCACGCCGGAAGCACAGCACCGCGGACTGGTCCTTCGAATCGCGCACATCCACCCGCATCGCGATCGAACCGACTTCCACGCACGCCGATTGACTACCGCTGTAGCTCGATTTCCGCCAACGCCCCGTCCCCATGACCAGTGCCCTCCCCGCACTCGTACCTGCGCGCATAAGCCGCGACGAGTTCCAAGGAACGATCAGGGCTCAGCGCCGTCCGGCACAGACTAGATCGCGCGTGCAAAAAGGGCGTTACATCTTCCGGGTCGTCGAGGAATGCACCGCACCTGCGCTGTTCCAAATGGACCACCGGCCTGCTCCGGACGAACTCCAGCAGGAGGAACGGGCCGTCCAGTCCGGTGTGCGCGCCCGCGGCGAACGGCACCACGTGCAGGGAGATGTTCGGCTCCCGGCACACCGCGCACATCGCGTTCAGCTGCGCGGCCATCACCGCAGGCCCGCCGACCGCTCGGCACAGCGCGGCCTCGTCCAGCAGCACCACGTACCGGGTCGGTTCGGCGCGGTGCAGGATTCCCTGCCGGGCCAAGCGGGCCCCGATGAGCCGGTCGACCTGCTCGGCCGGAACACCGGTGGCGTTGAACAGCGCGCGGGCGTAGTCGGGGATCTGCAGCAGTCCGGGAACGAGGACTTCGGACGCCTCGGTGATGCACACCGCGCGTTTCTCCGCGTCGATGAGTTCGGTGAGCTGCGCGGGCAATCCGATGCCCGATTCCCACCACACCGGTTCATCGATGTCGTAGGCGAGGCGCAACAACCGGTCGCGGTTAGCACCGCGCACGTCCACGGCGTCCAGGAAGGCCCGCACGGAATTCGGGGCGAGGCGGCGGCGGGCCGTCTCCATTCGGCTCACCTTCGCTTCGGAGCAGCCGATCAGATCGCCGAGCTGGCGCAAGGTCAGTCCGGATTGCTCGCGAACGGCACGCAATTCCTTTCCCAGCGCGCGGGCTCGGGGGGTGTCTGACATGGCCCACACCATAAGCGCGAATACCGAGGAAGATCTTCGCTCGATCGTGTCATTCACCGAGAGCGACGGCGGCTCTCCCCCGCCACGAGGACGGGGGAGAGCCGCCAGCGGTCCGCACGGGACCCGCCGATCACTGCGGCTGCGAGTACGCCGTCTGGATCAGCTGCGGGCCGCCGCGCAACGAGCGGCTGACCAGCGTCCCGCGCCCCGGCGGCAGCTGCCGGGACTTGACGTTGCCGACGAGCTGCCCGTCGTCCTTGTTCGCGCTCATCGCGAGACCGGGCGCCGAGACCTCCCGCATCTTGCCGATGATCGGCTCGAACAGCGCACGGCTGGCGTTGCCCGAGTTCCGGGCGATCACCATGTGCAGCCCCACGTCGGAGGCCTGCGCGACGAACTCGGCCAGCGGTGCCAGCGGGTTGCTGCCCTGCGGCGAGATCAGCTCGTAGTCGTCGATCACGATGAACAGGTCCGCGCCCTTCCACCAGGAGCGGTCCCGCAGCTGCTCCTGGGTGACGTCCGGGCCGGGCAGCCGCTTCTTCAACGCGGCGGCGATGTCCCGCACGTTGTTCTTCAGCTGGTCCGCGGTGACCGTGTACTCCATGAGGTGCGAGTCCGGCACCACGCCCAGCATCGTGCGGCGCACGTCGACGAGCAGGATCAGCGCCTGCTCGCGGGTGTACCGGCTGGTGATGCCGTTGACGATGGTGCGCAGCAGCGCCGTCTTCCCGGACTCGCGCTCGCCGAACGCGTAGAAGTGCGGTTCGGCCTTGAAGTCCAGGTAGACCGGGTTGAGCCCGTCCTCGTTGATGCCGATCGGCACCAGGTGCGGACGCGGCTGCTGCTCCTTGGCGGGCAGCTGCTCGTACGGCAGCAGGTTCGGCAGCAGCCGGACCTGCGGCGCCGGACGGCCCTTCCACGAGCTGCGGACCCGGTTGACCAGGTCGGCGACGCCGTCGGCGAGGTCGTCGTTGTAGAGCTCCCACGACGGGCGCGGGTGCTTCTCGTTCGCCGCCTCGGCGCGCGCCGCCTCCGCGGGGATCCGGTCGCCGAGCTTCTCGCTGTCCACCCGGGGCAGTGCCGTCAGGTAGTGCAGCTGCGTGGCGTGCAGGCCGCGGCCCGGGCGGCCCAGCGGCACCGTCACCGCGACCTTGCGGTTGACCTCGGACTCGCCGGGGTCGCCGAGCCGGAGCTCCATGCGGGTGCCGAGGGCGTCCTTGAGCTGCGGCCGGATCGCGGCCCACCGGTTGGCGCCGATGAACACGTGGATGCCGAACGCGAGGCCCTGCTGCACCAGGTTGTTGATCTCCGGTTCGAGCGGCTCGAACTCGGACTCGGCGCGGAACGCCTCCCACCCGTCGACGATGAGGAACACGTCGCCGTACGGGTCGTCGGTGATCTCACCGCGGCGCTTGCGGTTGCGGAAGTCGGCCATCGAGTCGATGCCCGCCTCCTGGAACCGGCCTTCGCGCGCCGCCAGCAGCGACTTGACCTCGGCGATGGTGCGCCGCACCGTGTCCGGGTCGCGCCGGTTGCCGTACGCGCCGACGTGCGGCAGGTTCCGCAGCGCCGAGAGCGAACCACCACCGAGGTCGACGCAGTAGAACTGCACCTCCTGCGGGGTGTGCGTGAGCGCCATCGACGCGATCATCGTGCGCAGCAGGTTCGACTTGCCCGTCTGCGGACCGCCGACCACGGCGCCGTTGCCCTCGGCACCGTTGGCGAAGCGCAGCACGAGCGGGTCCTGCCGCTGGTGGTAGGGCACGTCGATGAGCCCGATCGGCACCTCCAGCTTGCCGCTGCCCGGGTGGCCGACGGCGGTGTAGCCGCGGTCGTCGGTCGCCTGCAGCGGCGGCAGCAGGCCGTCCAGCGTGGGCGGGGCGTCCAGCGGCGGCAGCCACACCATGTGCGCCGGCGGCCACTGGCCCTCGACCTTGCTGATGACCAGCTGGAAGTCGGTCGGCGCCAGGTCGTCCTTCTTCTTCGGCTCCTCCTCGACCACCGGTGCCTCCGGCTCCGGGGGCTTCTCCACGAAGTCCGGGATGAAGAACCGGGGCCGCTTCTCCCCCGTCACCGGCGACGCCGCCCGGCGGGGGGGGGGGCGCCCGCTGGTCTGGTGGTCGTGCCCGGAGACGTAGGCCGCGCGGAACCGCTCCATGCCGTTGGGGTGCTTCAGGTACCCGTGCCCACCGTTGGAGGGCAGGTCCGCCGCGTCCGGGATGCCGATGGCGGCGCGGGACTCGGAGGCGTTGAACGTCTTCAGGCCGATCCGGTAGGACAGGTGCGAGTCCAGGCCGCGCAGCTTGCCCTCCTCCAGGCGCTGCGAGGCGAGCAGCAGGTGGACCTGCAGCGACCGGCCCAGCCGGCCGATCATGGTGAACAGGTCGGCGAACTCCGGCTTCTGCTGCAGCAGCTCGCCGAACTCGTCGATGACCACGAACAGCGCGGGCAGCGGGTCCTTGGCGTTGTCGTGCCCGGCCTCGTAGAGCTTCCGGTAGTCCCAGACGTTCTTCGCGCCCGCCTTGTCCAGCACCTCCTGCCTGCGGTTCATCTCGCCTTCGAGCGCGGCCTGCATGCGGTCGACCAGGGTGCTGTCGTCACCGAGGTTCGAAATGCTCGCGGAGACGTGCGGGGCGTTGTCGAAGCCCTTGAACGTCGCACCGCCCTTGAAGTCGACGAGCACGAAGTTCAGCGCCGCCGAGGAGTGCGTGGCCAGCAGGCCCAGCACGATGGTGCGCAGGAACTCGGACTTGCCGGAACCGGTCGCACCGATGCACAGGCCGTGCGGGCCCATGCCGCCGGAGGCGGTCTCCTTGATGTCCAGGTGCACGATCTCGCCCTGCTCACCGGGGCCGATCGCGACGCGGTACATGTCGTCCCGCGGACGTGGGCGCCAGGCCTCGTTGAGGTCGAAGGTGACCGGGTCGCCCGCGAGGCCGAGCTGCTCGATGTAGTTGAGCTGCGTGGTGAGCGGTTCGAAGCCGCCGCTGTCCTCCACGGCCGCCGGGCCGGAGGCGATGCGGTACCGCGCCATCTGGCGGGCCAGCGAGGTGGCCTCCTCCATGGTCAGCGCGTCCGGTTCGCCGAACCACTCCACGCTGTTCTGGCCGCGGGCGCCGATGCGGTCCGGCTCGACGACGATGCGCATGCCGCGGCGCTGCGTCATCGGACCGAGCACATCGGACAGGTCGATGATCGTGACCCCGGCGAGCCCGCCTTCGACGATCAGCTGCTCCTCGCGGCTGATCTCGGCGTCGTCGAGCACGATCACGATGTGCGGCTGGCCTTCCGGCGGGGCCGCGTTGCGCTGGAACCGGGGGCGTTCGTCGAGCTGCTCAGCGAGCATCTCCTCGATGCCCCACAGCGAACCGGACATCAGCCGCATCGGGCCGATGCCGTCGGTCTCGGTGGGGTGCTGCGCGTGCGGCAGCCACTTCACCCAGTCCCACTCGGTGCGCGACCGGCCGCTGGAGGCGATCGCGATGATCACGTCGTTCGGCGAGTGGAAGGTCGCCAGCTGGGCCAGCATCGCTCGCGCGAGCCCGCGGGTGAGCACCCGGTCGCCTTGCAGCCCGACCGCGGCGAAACCGCGCAGCGAGGTCGCGATCGGCAGCTGGGCCACCAGCGAGTGGGCGCGCACGAAGCGGCGCAGCGCCAACGTGGTGATCGGCTCCAGCTCGTCGACCGGCCCGGTCTGCGGCGGCACCAGCCGCGTCTCCAGCCGCTGCGAGCCGCGGCCGACGCGGACCTGGCAGAAGTCGTTGTCGTTCGGCCTGCGCTCCCACATCCGACGGGTGCCGTTCGCCAGCGACCACAGCGTCTGCGGGTCCGGGTGGACCCATTCCCGGGCGAGGCGCTGCTCGTCCGCGGCCTCGCGGGCGCGATCCCGCATCTGACCGAGGTACCGCAGGTAGTCCTTGCGGTCCTCGTTCATCTCGGCCTTCTTCTGACCGCCGTCCTTGCCGCCGCCCGCCATCATCCCGAAAGTCGAGACGAGCATCATCATCGGCATCATCATCATCATCGGGTTGTCCTTGGCCCGCTGAAGCATGAAGACCATCATCCCGAGGGATGCGACGATCATGACGCCTGGCAGCACCTTCTGAACGATGTTGCCGGGGATCACCCGCGGGATCTCGGGTGGCGGTTCGAGGTGCACCTCCCCGCCAGGCGGCCTCGGAGCGGCCATGCGCGGCAATCGCTTGAACTGCAGCGTGCTCACCGGAGGCAGCAACCTTTCCTGTCGTAGCAATGTGGAGCGGCGGGCTCACGTCACGACGCCCCTACTGCCGCGAGCGGCATTCTGTACCGTCCACGACACCGACGTCAGCAGGGTCCAGGCGGTTCCGGTCCGTCCGTGACCAACCGGTTGCGAACCCGTTGGCACGAGTTCGACCAAACCCTTCACCCCTGCGAGGTCGGTGCGGCCATACTAGGGGCGCTCTTCGGCCGGGCGGGCCGCTTTCGGCGAGAAAAGCCGCACCGGGCCGGATCGAACGCAGAAGGACCCAAGTGCAAGGACCTAGGAAGTAGGGGGCCTCAGTGGCGACCGGGACCACGGTGTTCAGCCGCGTGACAGTGGTGGCGCCGAATACTCGCATCGACTTGGCGCTGCCCGCCGACGTCGCGGTGGCGGATCTGCTGCCGATGCTGCTGGACATGGCCCGCGAGGGCAGCACGGACGGTGGCTCGCGGCACGGTGGCTGGTGCCTGGCGAAGCTGGGTGAAGAACCGCTGGAGAACAGCCAGACGCTGTCCTCGCTCGGCGTCGTCGACGGCGAACTGCTGCAGCTGCGCCGCCGCTCGGACGACCCGCCGCCCCCGCTCTACGACGACGTGGTGGACGCGCTCGCCGAGGCGGAACCGGGCAGCTACCGGCCGTGGACGAAGGAGACCGCCGCCAAGATCGGGCACGCCGCGGGCGTGCTCGGGTTCGTCGCCGCCGCCGCCGCGTTAGGACTGTCCGGACAGGCCGGTGGGGTCCTCTTCCACGCGATCACCGCGATCATCGCGCTCGTGGT
This sequence comes from Saccharopolyspora sp. 6M, assembly GCF_020176775.1. Lineage (NCBI taxonomy): Bacteria > Bacillati > Actinomycetota > Actinomycetes > Pseudonocardiales > Pseudonocardiaceae > Saccharopolyspora > Saccharopolyspora sp. 6M. Next base: position 11,536 of record NZ_JAIUJZ010000041.1, on the reverse strand, counting down.
CGCCGTGTTCGCCACCGGCATCGGCTCCGTCGTCACCCGCGCCTACGGCGCCGCCACCACCGGCACCGTGATCGCCGGGGCGGGCGCGCTGCCGATGGCGTTCGTCGCCGGGCTCAACGCGGTCCCCGGCAACGACCCCACCCCGAAGCTGCTGCTGGCCAGCGCGCTGGTGCTCATCTTCGCGTCGATCTCGCTGATGGTGATCGGCACCGGCATCGTCACGTTCATCGCCGCCGCGACCGTCTCCACGTTCGCGGTGCTCGCCTTCATCGCCGCCCTGCTGCTGCCGAGCGGGGCGAGCGCCGCCGGTGTCGCCGCCGGGGCCGGCGCCATCGGGCTCGCCGGGATCTCGCTGCTGCCGCGGCTGACGATCCAGCTGGCGAAGCTGCCGCTGCCGCACGTGCCGGGCAACGCCGACGACCTCAAGGAGGACGAGGGCTTCCCGGACTACCTGATGATCGAGCGCCGCACCGGCCTCGCCCACCAGTACATGACCGGGCTGATCATCGGCTGCGGGCTCACCGCCGCGCTCGGTGCGATCCTCGCGATCACGCTGGCCAACGGCGGCGTCTTCGGCGCCCTGTTCGCGATCGTGGTCGCCGCGGTGCTGCTGCTGCGCGGCCGCAACTACGCCAACGGCAGCCAGGCGGTGGCGCTGCTGATCAGCGGGCTGCTCGCCTCAGTCGGCGTGGCCGCCGGGCTGCTCGTGCAGACCGCGGTGGCGCCGATGGCCGTCGCCTGGGTGTTCCCGCCACTGCTGCTGCTGAGCGTGGGCGCGCTGGTGTTCGGCGTGGTGTTCCCGAACCGCCGGTTCTCGCCGGTGCAGCGGCGCATGGTGGACATCCTGGAGGCGGTGCTGATCGCGCTGGTGCTGCCGCTCGCGCTGGGCGTCATGGACCTGTACATGACGATCCGCGACCTCAACCTGAACTTCTTCTGAGGACCGCCGAGATGGGTTTCAACTCGCGGAACGGCGCGCTGCGGCGCGGCATGGCGCTGGTGGCCGTGCTGGGCATCACCGCGCTCGGCCCGGTGCAGCCCGCACTGGCGGACGAGACCGAGTTCCAGCCACCGCCGCTCGTCCCGGACGCGCCGCCGACCGGGCCGCTGTCCCCGTCGGGCAACTACGAGCCCACCCAGGGCTGCATGCAGGCGAACAGCAGCGGCGCCTCCGTCGTGGAGAAGCCGTGGAGCCAGCTCACGCTCGGGTTCGAACGCGCGCACTCCGAGGGGCTCACCGGGCAGGGCGCGACCGTCGCGGTCATCGACACGGGCGTCAACGAGCACCCGCGGCTGAAGCTGACCGGCGGCGGGGGCAGCGCGGTGCCGGACGGCGGCGCGAACCGCGACTGCGACGGCCACGGCACGGTGGTGGCCGGGATCATCGCGGCGGCGCCCTCCCCGGACACCGGGTTCGTCGGGGTCGCCCCGGACTCGCAGATCATGTCGATCCGGCAGTCATCCGCGCTGTTCCAGGACAAGCAGCAGAACAAGACGATCGGTGACACCCGCACGATGGCGCAGGCCGTGCAGTACGCCACGGACCAGGGCGCCAGCGTCATCAACATCTCGCAGTCGTCCTGCCAGACGATGGCCGCGGCGATGGCCGATGGCGGCGGGCACAACAACCGGCTGCACAACGCGGTGAAGAACGCCTACGACAAGGGCGTCGTCGTGGTCGCCGCGGCGGGCAACACCCAGGACAGCTGCCAGAAGAACCCGCCCGGCAACCCGGTCACCGCGGTGCTGCCCGCCTGGTTCGACGAGTACGTGCTGACGGTGGCGTCGGTCGGGCAGCAGGGCCAGGCCTCCGAGTTCACCGTTCCCGGCCCGTGGGTGGACGTCGCGGCACCGGGCGAGGACCTCACGGCGCTCGACCCGGGCAGCGGGGGGACCGGCGTGGTCAACCAGCTCGCGACCGGGCCGCAGGGCGAGCCGGGTCCGATCCAGGGCACCAGCTTCGCCGCCCCGTACGTCTCCGGGCTGGCGGTGCTGATCAAGCAGAAGTTCCCGGAGCTCACCGCGAAGCAGGTGATGGACCGGATCGAGCAGACCTCGCTGAGCCCCGGCGGGCCGAACGGGCGCAACGACATCCTCGGGCACGGCATGATCGACCCGATGGCGGCGCTGAGCGACGTGGTGCCCGCCGAGCACGGCGCGCAGCCCGCCCCGGCGAAGCCGGCGCGGCTCGGCGCGGACGTCATCCCGCAGCCGGACTGGGCGGCGATGACCGTCGCGTTCGGCGGGGCGCTCGGCGGCATCGGGGCGGTGCTGTTCACCGCGTTCCTGATCAACGCGGTGCGCACGGTCCGCGCGCGCCGCGCGGGCGGCGACGACGACTGATCGCGGCGTTCGACGACGAAGGCCCGGTGGCGTCCACTTCGGACTCCACCGGGCCTCGTCCTGTCAGGCCACGGTCATTCCGGGCGCTTCTTCCTCGTGTCGCCGAGCACCGGGTCGGCGGCGGGCGGCGGGGTGCCGAACAGCTCGGCCGGGTCGGCCTTCGGCCGCGGCCGCTTCTGCGAGCGACGTCCCGTCCCGCCACCCGCACCGGCCAGGCCCGCCATCCCGGCGAGCGGCATCATGCCGCCGACCATCCCGCCACCGAGCACGGCACCGGTGGTGGCCGCGGAGGTGCCCTCGTCAGACTGCTCGGCGTCGCCCGACTGCTCGGCGTTCCCGGCCTGGGCCGGGCTGGTCGTGGCGGGGGTGGTCGTGGCAGGGGCCGCTCCGGTTCGCGGTTCCCCCGCAGCCGCGAGCTCTGTCCACAACGGATTCCGCGGCCCGTCCGCGGTGACGGCCGGCACCGGCGGCAGCACGTCCCGCTGGGCGGCGCAGAACCGGTGCAACCGGGCGAGTACCTCGCGCACCGACTCGGCCAGGCCCGCCGCCGGGCGCCGGACCCGCATCAGGTGCTCGCGGGCAGCGGGCAGGTCCGGCCCCGGTTCGCGCAAGGCCGCGTACACCTGGGCCGCGACCTCGGCGACGAGCAGCCCCATCTCCCCGGCCAGTTCGCGCAGCGCACCGGCCGCCGCGTCGAGTTCCGCGGCCAGCGCGTCCGCCACCTCGGCGAGCGCCGCTCCGCTCGCGCCGATCCGGCGCAGCGCGGCGGCGAACGCGTCGGCGTCCGCGCCGTCCCAGCTCGCCTCGACCCCGCTCACCTGGTCGGCGGCCGAGGAGGTGCCTTCGCGCAGGGCTTCCGCCGCGGCGCGCCAGAACTCGGCGGCGGGCGGCAGCGCCCGCCACTCCCCTCCCGCGACGGCGAACTCCGGGCCGAACGGGTCGGGCACCTCCAGCACCTCGACGGACTGGTGCAGGAAGTCCAGCTGCACCGGCAGCTCGGCCCGGTCGGCGGCGAACGCGGCGGGCTCGGTTCCCGGTGCGGGCGCGGCGGATTCCGGTGCGACGGCCCCGGACCCGGGCGCTAGCGGCTCGATTCCCGTTGCGGGCGAACGGGATCCGGGTGTGACCGGATCGGCCCCCGGTGCGACCGCCGCCGTTCCGACGTCGGCCGCGGGCGCGGAACTCCGCTCCGCCTCCGCCGCGCTGGCCGCGCGCACCGCGCGCAGGTCGTTCGACTGCAACATCCCGCCCGGTTCCCCCATCACGCCTCACCTTCCCGGCCGAAACCGGCGGCGTGCTCGGCGTCCCCGGTCGCGTGCCGCTCGACGACCGCGGTGAGCTCGTCCCCCGCGTCGGCGACGGCGTGGCCGAGACCGAAGATCCGCTCCCGCAGCGCCCCGGCCAGCCCGTCGTAGGACTCGGCGGCCACCTCGCCCCACTCCCCGAAATCGGCGCCACCGGGCGCGTCCCCCAGTCCGCGCCCCACTTCGCGCACGAGCTCCCCGGCGGCGCGCAGCCCGGCGGCGCGCGCCACCAGCTCGTCGGTCTCGATCCGGATCCCCGCCATCCGGCACCTCCCGGTAGTCGACGACACCGGCCACCCCAGCGGGCCGGCGGGCGCGCCCGCGCTCGGGCACGAGCGCACCGTCCCTGGGACGTGCTCACCGGCACCGCGGTTCCCGTCCGCTGGGCGGGAAACGCGAGCGGGCCGCCCGACCGGAAAAGGTCGAGCGGGCCGTTGACCTCGCGGGAGGAGCCGTCAGCCGCCGGTGCTGCCGGACTGCTGCTGCGCCTGCGGGTTCGGCGGCGGCCGGTTCACGCCGCCCGGCGGGACCGGGACGGAGTCGTACACGTAGCTGGCCTGCGCCGGGTCGAGCAGATCGCCCTTCGGCAGCGACCGCAGGATCCCGGACGGACCGGCCTGCAACGCACCCGGGTTGGTCACCACGCCGAGCCCCTGCGCGGTCGCGCCGTCCTTGATCCCGTAGATCACGCCCTGGTCGGACACCAGGTAGATCGGGGCCGAGTCGGCACCGGCCTCGTTGGACGCGCCGCGCACCACGGCCGCCTTCCCGGCGGGCATGTAGAAGAAGTCCACCTTCGGGCCGGTCCCGTCGTGCTGGGCCAGCTTCACCGGGGCGGTCTTCGTGGGGGCGTCCTTGCCGACGGTGACCGTGACGTGGTGCTCGCCGCCGACGTTGTGCCAGCTGAGGCAGGACGTGGGCGCCTGCTGGAAGGACAGCGGGTGCGGCACGACCGTCGGGAACGAGTCCATGTCGAGGCGCTGCGCCTCCGCGGTCTTCGCGTCGGTGATGGTGCCGGTGGAGTTCGGGATCTCCTGGCTGCCGCGCTTGCTGGCGTGCAGCACCGCGGCCGCACCGGCGCTGATCTCCTGCTTGCCCTCGGGCAGCAGCGCGAAGTACTTGTCCGGCGCCCCGGCGACGGTCTGCTTGACCACGTCACCGGAGTCGTACGGGTTCTGCATGTAGTCCACGGTGCCGCTGGGCGCGTCCGGGATCTGCAACGGCGGCGCGTCCGGCACCGAGTTCAGCATGTTCGTGGTGATGGTCCGCGGAACCACCCCGTTGAGCCCGTAGAGGTCCATCACGGCCTGCTCGGAGCGGTCCACCTGCGCCTTGACGACCTTGGTGTGCGGCCGGCCCGGCAGGTCCTCCACCCGGTAGATCAGGTACTCCTGCCCGGAGCTCTGGTCCTGCACGAACAGCGACTCGTCGGGTTTGAGCTCGACGCCGTGGTCCGCGTCGCCGCCGATGACGGTGGTCTCCACCTTCGTCGCGCGCTGGGTCCGGGCCTCGCTGCCGAGGTTGTCCCGGACCTGCCCGACGTCGCAGATCGCCCACGCGGGCTCGGCGACGTTGTTCGCCGCGGGCAAGTAGTTGGGGGCGTTGACCATTCCGGTGCGCGGGCCGCGCGGGAAGTCCGCCAGCGCCGACTCCTTCACCGTGGTCGCCTCGACGGGTTGCCCGCCCTGGCCGCCGCCCTGCGCCATCACCAGCAGCTTCGCGGACGCCATGTTCAGCATCGGGATCAACCGCTTCTGCGCGGCGTCGTCCGCGGTGACGACGTACACGCTGCCGCTGTCCTTGCCGATGACGATGTTGCCCGGTTCGGGGATCGACCCCTTCCCGCCGAACAAGCCCCAGACGAGGAACCCGATCAGCCCGATGCAGGCGAGGATGGCACCGGCGATGGTGGCGCGCTTGTGCGAGCCCATCGGGTCGTGCAGCATCACCGCGTCTTTGCGCACCAACGCCGATTCCATGCGGCGAAGGACGAACTGGTACGCCTGAACCTGTGACTTCGTTGTGGGTGTTGATGCCATTCTTCGCCTACAGCTCTCCCGTCCGAGGTACGGTTCCGCAGGATAGCCGGAGAGGGGCGCCGCACGGGTCCGGTTCGACGGAACCCTTCCGCAAACTCTTGGAACGGCTGCCGAACGACCTGGTTGGCGCGCCGTGCGCGCACTACCTGCGAGGGGAAGAGACCGAACGGATGTCCGTCAGCACGCAACATCCGGCCCAGCCGAACGCCTCCGGTACCGGCGGTGCTCGCACGCGCATCCGAGCGCGGCGTCGCACGGTCGGTGCCAGCCTCGGGGCGATGCCGGTGGCCAACATCGTCGTCATCGAGGTCGGCCTGGCACTCGGTTTGATCCTGGTGCTGCTCAACGAGATGCTGTGGCCGGTGTCCGCGGGCGTCGTCGCGCTCGCGCTGATCATCGCGCTGCTGCGCAGGCGCGGCCGCTGGTTCACCCAGTGGTTCGGGCTCGTCCTGGAATACCGCACGCGCAGCCACATCCGCCGTTCCGTCCCGCCGTCCGAGGACGTCAGCGAATTCGTCGAGGACCGCAACGGTGACGGCATCATCGGTCCCGACGAGAACCACCGGGTGGCGCTGCTGCGGATCCTGGTCGAGGACCTCGTCGTCGCGCGCGGCCAGGACCACGACCGCAACCCGGTCGGTCTGTCCTGGCACAACGGCAAGTGGACCGCGGTGCTCATGGTGGACCCGACGCCGCCGCTGATCAGCAACCCGGACAAGGCGACGAACCTGCCGCTGGGCGTGCTGACGCCGTGCCTGGAGGACCGCGGCGTGGTGCTCGACGCGATCCAGGTGATCTGGCACTGCTACCCGGGAAGTGCCGCGCTGCTGCCGGATTCGCCCGCGCTGAACTCCTACCTGGAACTGATGGGGACCTCCTCCGCCGCCGCGCGCCGCACCACCTGGGTCGCCGTGCGGCTGGACCCGCAGACCTGCGCGAAGGCCGTCGGCGAACGCGGCGGCGGGGTCGTCGGCGCGCACCGGGCGCTGATCGGCGCGCTGTCCCGGGTGCGCAACGCGCTGGCGAGCCAGGGCATTTCGGCCCGGCCGCTGGACCCGGACGAACTGCTGCAGGCGGGCATCTCCTCCGCCGAGCTGCAGGACGCGCTCGGTTCGCAGCGGCCCATCGGGTTGCGGGAGCGGTGGAGCGGGGTCATCGCCGACAACTACCGGCACGCCAGCTACGCCATCACCGGCTGGCCGAACCGGATGACCGACGGCATCAACGCGCTGACCGGAGTTCGCGGCCGGTCCATCAGCATCGCGCTGTCCATCGCACCGTCCGGTGAGGACGGCGAGGTGGGGCTGCGCGGCCTGGTGCGGATCAGCGGCCGCACCCCGGAGGCGCTGAACTCCGCGGACCACCAGCTGCGGGCCATCAGCAACAAGCTCAACCTGACGCTCACCCCGCTGCGCGGGATGCAGCTGGCGGGCCTGACCGGAACGCTGCCCCTGGGAGGTGCGGCATGAGCCGGACGCGAACCCTCGACACCCCCGGCAACAGCACCGGCACCGCGCCGGAGTTCCTGGTGCGGCCCGAGATGCTGGACCTGGTGAGCCCGCCCGGCGACCGCGGCGGGATGATCATCGGCGCCGGGCCGACCGGGGAGCCGCTGACGGCGTCGATCCTGCGGCCCGAACCGACCCGCATGGTCACCGTCGGCGGCCTGTACTTGGCGCGGCAGATCGCGCTGCGCGCCATGGCCGCGGGCGCCTGGGTGCACGTGGTCACCGGCCGCCCCGGCGCGTGGCGGGTGCTGGAGCGGGCCGCGGGGCTCACCCCCGACGGCAAGCCGGTCCCGGTGGTGAGCCTGCGCAAGCTCGCCCCCTACGACGTTCCCCGGGTCACCGAGGAGTCACCGCTGCTGCTGATCCACGACGGCGGCGCGGTGCCGCAGGAGATGTTCCCGCCGCGCGTCCCGTGGCAGACCACCATGTACGTGCTGCCCTACCTGCACCCGCAGGCGGGCAGCGGTGCGGCCACCAACACCGCCGACCTGATCCTGCTGCAGCGCCTGCCGTTGCAGCAGGCGCAGCTGGCGGCGCGGTTCTGGTACTTCGGGCAGCAGCAGATCCAGCACCTCACCCAGCTCAAGGACGACGGGGTGATCGCCCTCGGGGACAACCTGTGGGAGCCGATCACGCTGGTCACCGGCGCCAAGGAACGGGAGATCCTCGGCCCCATCCGCCGCGGCGACTGATCACGCGACGGTCTTCGAACTCGGGGTGCGAGGAGCTCGGGTGTCCGGTTGCGTGCTCGGTCGGCAGCTCAGCGGCTTCGCCGCTGACAGGAAGACGGACACGACCCGCCGGGCAGGTTCGGAGACGGGCGGTCAGGGGCTTCGCCGCTGACCGGCTAGGACGACGTTCGGAACGGCCCGCATCCCTCATCGGAGTGCGGGCCGTTCCGCGCCGGGGAGGTCAGTTCTTGATCTCGCCGTAGCGGGCCAGCGCCTCCTGCCGTTCGACGCCGTGCTCGACGATCGGCGGCGGGTAGCCGTTCGGCGGACCGTCCGGCAGGGTCCACGGCCGGTGGGTGCTCTTCGCGTCCAGGCCGCGCAGCTCGGGGACGTGCTCGCGGACGTACGCGCCGTCGGGGTCGAACCGGGTGCCCTGGGTGATCGGGTTGAAGACCCGGAAGTAGGGGGCGGCGTCGGTGCCGGAACCCGCGGCCCACTGCCAGCCGTGCTGGTTCGAGGCGAGGTCCCCGTCCACCAGGTGCCGCATGAAGTGCCGGGCGCCCCACCACCACGGCAGGTGCAGGTCCTTCACCAGGAAGCTCGCCACCACCATCCGCACCCGGTTGTGCATCCAGCCCTCCGCGAGCAGCTGCCGCATCCCCGCGTCCACGATCGGGAACCCGGTGCGGCCCGCGCACCACTCGCCGAACCGGTCCCAGGCGTCGGCGTCGGTGTCCAGCCGGATCCGGTCGTAGCGGGTGTCGAAGTTGTGCCGGGCGCTGTCCGGGCGGTGCCACAGCACGTCCGCGTAGAAGTCGCGGAACGCCAGCTCGTTCCGGTAGCTGCTCGGACCGTCCCCGACCTCGCCGGCCAGGTCGGCGAGCAGGGTGCGCGGGTGCACGCAGCCCCACTTCAGGTACGGCGACATCCGGCTGGTGCCCGCGCGGTCCGGCCGGTCCCGGTCCCGGTCGTAGCCGGTGAGCGCGGAAGCGCAGAAGTCGTCCCAGCGCTCCAGCGCGGCCCGCTCCCCCGCCGGTGGCAGCACGACACCGCCCAGGTCCTCGTCCGCGGGGATCCCGGCGGCGCGCACCTTCCGCGGCAGCAGCCAGTTCGCCGTGGACCCGTCGGTGTCCGCGGGCGCGGGCCTGCCGTGCTCGTCCCAGGCGCGCCGGAACGGGGTGAACACCTGGTAGGCGGTGCCGTCCCGCTTGGTGACGCGCCCCGGGGTGACCGCGTACGGCGAACCGGTGGCGACCCACTCGACCTCGCCGAGCGCGTCCCGCACCCGCTCGTCGCGCTCCCGGCCGTAGGGCCCGGTGTCGGCGGAGACGTGCACCGAACCGGCGCCGGCCTCCGCGACGAGCTCCGGCAGCACCTGCGCCGGAGCACCGCGCAGCACCAGCAGCCGACCACCGAGGCTCGCGTCGAGCTCTCGCAGGCAGCGGTACAGGAAGGTGCGGCGGGGCGGGCCCGCGGGCGCGAGCAGCGCCTCGTCCAGCACGAACACCCCGATCACCCGGCGGCCGTCGCGGGCCGCGGCGGCCAGCGCCGGGTGGTCGCGGACCCGCAGATCGCGCCGGAACCACAGGACGGCAGGTGCGCTCATGCCCGACGACCCTACGCACCGCGCCCGCCGGAGGCCGAGCGCGAACCCGGCACGAGTCGGGCACCGTGCTGGTGGGAAACCGACACGAGTCGGCGCAGCACCCACCAGGAAGGCCGACACGAGTCGGCGCAGCCACAGGGGAGGCCGACACGAGTCGGCCCCGGGGCCGGCGAGGAGCCGGACACCGGGGCCTGGGCGGGACGACGGGCCGATACCCGCCGCGGCCGGAGCCGCTAGGTCGATTCAGCTTTCGATTCAGCTCCGCCGTGGACGGATCCCGTCGAGCCCGCACGGCTCATCGGGCGCCCCCGGCGGTGCGGGCCCTCAGCGCTCGCCGATGGACCGGTAGGAGCGCTCCGCCGCACCGGTGTACACCTGGCGCGGACGGCTGATCTTGCGGGCCGGGTCCTCCAGCATCTCCCGCCAGTGCGCGATCCAGCCGGGCAGGCGGCCGAGCGCGAACAGAACGGTGAAGTACTTCGTCGGGAAGCCCATCGCCTTGTAGATCAGGCCGGTGTAGAAGTCGACGTTCGGGTAGAGCTTGCGCTCGACGAAGTAGTCGTCGGCCAGCGCCTTCTCCTCCAGCTTGAGCGCGATCTCCAGCAGCGGGTCGTTCGCGCCGAGCTTGCCGAGCACCTCGTCGGCGGTCTTCTTGATGATCGCCGCGCGCGGGTCGTAGTTCTTGTAGACCCGGTGCCCGAAGCCCATCAGCTTGACGCCGGGCTCCTTGTTCTTGACCCGCTCGACGAACGAGTCGACGTCGCCGCCGTTGGCGTGGATGCCCTCCAGCATCTCCAGCACCGCACTGTTCGCGCCGCCGTGCAGCGGGCCGAACAGGGCGTTGATGCCCGCGGAGATCGAGGCGAACAGGTTCGCCTCGGAGGAGCCCACCATGCGCACCGTGGAGGTGGAGCAGTTCTGCTCGTGGTCGGCGTGCAGGATGAACAGCAGGTCGAGGGCGCGGGTCAGCGCCGGGTCGACCTCGTAGGGCTCGGCGGGGAACCCGAAGGTCATCCGCAGGAAGTTCTCCACCAGGCCCAGCGAGTTGTCCGGGTACAGGAACGGCTGCCCCACGGACTTCTTGTAGGCGTAGGCCGCGATCGTCGGCAGCTTCGCCAGCAGGCGCACCGTGGACAGCTCGACCTGGTTCTGGTCGAACGGGTCCAGGCTGTCCTGGTAGAAGGTCGACAGCGCCGACACCGCCGACGACAGCACCGGCATCGGGTGCGCGTCGCGGGGGAAGCCGTCGAAGAACTGCTTGAGGTCCTCGTGCAGCAGGGTGTGCCGCTGGATCCGGTCGGCGAAGTCGTCGTACTGCGCCTGCGTGGGCAGCTCACCGTAGATCAGCAGGTAGCTGACCTCGATGAAGTTGGACTTGGCGGCCAGCTCCTCGATGGGGTAGCCGCGGTAGCGCAGGATGCCCGCGTCACCGTCGATGTAGGTGATGTCGGACTTGCAGGCGGCGGTGTTGACGAAACCCGGGTCCAGCGTCACCAAACCGGTCTGGGCCAGCAGCTTCCCGAGATCCACACCGGCGGAGCCCTCGGTCGGCTCCGTCACCTGCATTTCGTGCTCGCCACCGTCGTAGCGCAGCGCGACGGTACGTTTGGCGGTCGCGTCGTCGGGCATTCGGGAACCTCTCGCGCTCGTGAAGGGGCGGCGCTTCCGCCGACGACTGCGCACTTCCCGTGGTGTTCGGGCAGCGTGGTCGGTCGCGCGCATGCGCCGGTCGGGGTTTCCGGACCGCCGCAGCACCACCCCGTTGGGGTCCTGTCAGATGCCACGCTAGACCGCTCCAGGCCCCTCGCGCAGCAATCGTGTTAGCCCTTTTGGGCAGGTGGGACCACGATCACATCGCCGATCAGGCCGGACGCCACGCGCTCGGCACCCGGTTGCCGCAACCGATCGCGGCGGGGCCCCGGACCGGAGCTCCACCGGCCCGGGGGCGCCCGGAATGCCCGGACCCGCCCCCCCCCCCCCCCCCCCCCCCCCCGCGCGGCGCGGGGCGCCCCGGGGGGGGGGGGGGGGGGGGCGCCCCCCCGCCCGGGCCCGGGGAGGCGGGCGA
>NZ_JAIUJZ010000040.1:0-3051 GCF_020176775.1 Saccharopolyspora sp. 6M | reverse complement strand
CCCCCGCCGGGGCCCCCCCCGCCCCCGGGCCCCCCCCCGCCGGGGGGGGCCCCCCCCGCCCCGCCCCCCCCCCCCCCCGCCGCGCCCGGGGGGGGGGGGGCCGGTCAGGCGAGTTCGGCGGTGGTCGGCGGCTCGGCACCGGGCCGGGAGACGGTGATGGCGGCGGCCCGGGCCGCGAAGCCGAGGGCTTCGCGCCACTGGTCGTGGGTGAGCGCCCGCACCGCCGCCGGGGACAGCGCGTCGTTGCGGTGCAGCCAGGCCAGCAGCGCCCCGTGCACCGTGTCGCCCGCGCCGATGGTGTCGGCGACCTGCGCCCGCACGCCCGGCACCTCGACGAGCTCGCCGTCACCGACCAGCGCGGCCAGCCCGTCGGCACCGCGGGTGAGCACCAGCCCGGCCGGGCCCGCCTGCTGCCAGCGGCGCAGCGCGACGTCCAGCTCCTCGTCCCCGGCCAGCCACTCGGCGTCCTCCACCGACAGCTTCAGCAGGTGCACGGAGGGCAGCCAGGCCTCGAACCGCTTGCGGTACGCCTCCGGGTCGCCGATGAGGTCGGCGCGGATGTTCGGGTCCAGCGCCACGAACCGGCCGCGCTCGGCTTCGCGGAACAGCACCGCCTCGTACGCGGTGGCGCCGGGTTCGAGCACCATGCCGAGGGTGCCGAAGGAGACGGCGGTGACCTCGTCGGGCAGCGGGCCCGGGTCGGCGACGAAGCGGGCGGCGGTGCCTTCGGTGTGGAAGCTGTAGCGGGCCGAGCCGTCCTCGGCGAGGCCGACCACGGCGAGCGTCGTCGGTTCCGGGCCGCGGCGCACCAGCTCGGTGCTCACCCCGGATTCGACGAGGCGTTCCAGCAGCTTGTCGCCGAACTGGTCGGTGGACAGGGTCGCGTGGAACCCGGCGGGCACGTCCAAGCGGCCCAGCGCGATCGCCACGTTGTACGGGCCGCCGCCGAGGCGGGGGTGCAGCGGGCCGAGCTCGCCTCCTGGCGTGGCGGCGTCCGGGACGAGGTCGACGAGGGCCTCTCCACCGATGACGATCACGTTTCCTCCGTGCTGGTGCTTCCGTGCTGACTTGCTCGGCTCCGCGCCCGGTCCGGCCGCCGGGTTCGGCGTTCCGGGCCGGTTCGGGCCGGGGACCGCGCCGGACGGCTACGGCCGGGCGGTCGGGGGGCGGGGACCAGTGTGCTCCGCCGGGGGTGGGGCGATCCGTGAACCTCCGGCCGCCGGGTCGAACAGGCCGCCGAGCAGGAACTGGGACAGCTCGGCGAAGGCTTCCGCGTCGGACAAGCCGGTGCGCTCGGCGATCTCGCCGCGCTGGATGGCACCGATGGTGCCGCTGACCATCTCGGCGACGAACGCGGCGTGCACTTCGCGGAACACGCCTTCGCGGACGCCGTCGCGGATGTAGCGGCGCATGTTCTCGGCGGCGGCGCGGGCGTTGGCCTGGTAGGTGGCGCGGGTGGCCGGGTTGGCGGCCATGTCGGCCATGAACCGCCGGGAGGCGGGGCGCAGCCCGGCCGCGGCGGTGTCGAGGTAGGTGCGCATCCGGGCGCGGACGTCGTCGACCTCGGCGACGGCGCGCTCCACGTCGGCGGTGGCGTTCTTGAAGAACCGGGCGACGACGGCGACGGCGAGCTGCTCCTTGCTGCCGGCGAGCGTGTAGAGCGTCGACTTCGAGCAGTGCAGCCGGGCGGCGAGCTCGTCGAGGGTGAAGTGGGCGAACCCCTCCGCGAGGAACAGGGCGCACAACCGGTCGAGCAGGTCGGCGCGGCGCTGCTCCGGCGATCCCGCGCTCCGGCGGCGGCCCGGCGACGCGTTCGCCTCGGCGGCGACCGGCTCGGGAGGAGTCATGCGGGTGAGACTGCCACAGCTCGGGAACGGCGGGCGTCGGCGGGCCTGGCGCCGGACGCGGCGCGACAGTACTCTGACGAGTCCCACAGTACTCTTTTCAGTACTGGCATGTTCCGCACCCGCCACAGCCCGCAGGAGCGCCGCCCATGGCCGTCGACCGACTGCTGCCCAGCCAGGAAGCCAGCGACCTGCTCGCGCTGACCGCGGAGATCGCCCGCGACGAGCTCGCCCCCGCCGCCGCCGGGGCCGAGGAACGGGAACTGTTCCCGCGCAAGGCGTTCCAGCTGCTCGGCGACTCCGGGCTGCTCGGCCTGCCGTACCCGGAGGAGCACGGCGGCGGAGGCCAGCCCTACGAGGTCTACCTGCAGGTGCTCGAAGAGCTCAGCAGCGCCTGGATGACCGTCGGCGTCGGGCTCTCGGTGCACACCATGTCCTGCTACCCGCTCGCCCGGTACGGCACCGACGAGCAGCGCGACCGGTGGCTGCCGGAGATGATCGGCGGCGACCTGCTCGGCGGCTACGCGCTGTCCGAGGCGCACGCCGGATCGGACGCCGGCGCGCTGCGCACCCGCGCCGACCGGGACGGCGACGAGTACCGGGTCACCGGCACCAAGTCGTGGATCACGCACGGTGGGGTCGCCGACTTCTACGCGCTGATGGCGCGCACCTCCGACGACGGGCCGCGCGGCATCAGCTGCCTGCTCGTGGACGGCGCGACGCCCGGGCTGTCGGCGGCACCGCCCGAGCGCAAGATGGGCCTCACCGGCTCCCCCACCACCGAGTTGCGGTTCGAGGACGCGCGGGTGCCCGCGGACCGGTTGCTCGGCGGCGAAGGGCACGGGCTGGCCATCGCGCTGAACGCGCTGGACTCCGGGCGGCTCGGCATCGCCGCCTGCGCCGTCGGCCTCGCGCAGGCCGCGCTGGACCTCGCCGTCGACTACGCCAAGGGCCGCGAGCAGTTCGGGCGGCCGATCATCGAGTTCCAGGGCGTCGAGTTCCTGCTCGCCGACATGGCCGCGGCCGTGCAGTCCGCCCGCGCCGCCTACCTGGACGGGGCGCGGCGCCGGGACGCGGGCAGGCCGTTCGGGACGCAGGCGTGGGGGGGGGGGGGGGGGGGCCCCCCCCCCCCCCCGCGCGCGGGGCCCACACCCCGGCCCGGGACCAGCGGGCGCGCGGGCCCCCCCCCCCCGACCCCCCCCCGGCG
>NZ_JAIUJZ010000039.1:0-41983 GCF_020176775.1 Saccharopolyspora sp. 6M | reverse complement strand
GGCGGGCGGGGGCGGGGGGGGGGGCGGCCGCGGCGGGGGGGGCGCCCCCCCCCCCCCCCCCCCCCCGCCGCGATGAAGGTGACCACCGACGCCGTGCAGGTCCTCGGCGGCGCCGGCTACACCCGCGACTTCCCCGCCGAGCGGTACATGCGGGAGGCGAAGGTGCTGCAGATCTTCGAGGGCACCAACCAGATCCAACGCATGGTCATCGCCCGCGACCTCGCCAAGGGCTGACCCACCGGTTCGTCCGTGTCCCGTCAGCGGCGAAGCCGCTGAGCAGAAACCACCCGAGCGACCGGACCACCCGCAGGCTCCGCCGTTTTCCTGTCAGCGGCGAAGCCGCTGAGCGGCGACCACCAGAGCAAGACGACCATCCGCGGGTTCTCAGCGGTTTCCTCGCGAGGACAGCTTTTTCGCATGTGGCGGAGCCACCTGCGAAAAAGATCCCGCAGCGAGGAAACCGCTGAGGTTCCGCCACCCCACCCCCTCAGCAACGAGAGCGGGGATCCCGCATCAGAACGGGCGGAGGCCCCACTGGGCGATCCAGTCCTCGCCGGGCGGGAGGGTGATCAGGTCGGTGCCGGAGTTCAGCGCGTCCGGCGGGCAGGTCATCGGCTCGATCGCGACGGCCCGGCCGCGGCCCGGGAACTCGTCGTTGGTGTAGACCTGGACCCACTTGAACACCGGGTCCGCCCACAGCTCCACGCCGTGCCCGGCCGGGTCGGTCAACGAGTGCCGCACCAGCGGATCGCCCGGATCCGGCGCGGCCCCGCCGAACGCGGTGTCCAGCAGCACCCCGGCGAGGCGGCGGCCGCGGCGGAAGTCCTGCTCGTCGCCCTCCAGCGCGCGCGGCGGCCGCACCGGCAGCAGCCGTTCCGGGTCGACCGGCAGCACCGAGGACGCCGCGAGCCGCAGCGCGCACTCGTCGGTCTCGGCGAGCCCGGCGCGCGGGTACGGGTGCACGCCCACGCCGAACGGCACGGCGCGCTTGCCGAGGTTCTCCACGGTGTGCGTGACGGTCAGCCCCGTCGCGTCCAGCGAGTAGCCGATGGAGGTGAGCAGCGGCACCGGCCAGCCCGGCTGCACCGGCACCATCGCGTGCAGCACGATCGTCGACTCGGCGTGCTCGACCACGGTCCACGGGGTGTGCCGCAGCAGGCCGTGGATCGCGTTGTGCCGGTCCGGTTCGGTGAGCGCCAGCTGCTGCGGCTCCCGCTCCAGGGTCCAGCGTCCGTCGGCGACCCGGTTCGGCCACGGCACCAGCACCGCGCCTGCGCCGCCCGGTGGCCGCTGGTCGGCGTCGTAGGTCTCGGAGTACGCGATCCCGTCCACTTCGAACAGGCGCAGCGCCGCACCGACCTCGGTGACGACGGCGCGCGCACTGCCGCTGACGATCTCGAACTGCCTGCCGGTGGCGGCGACCAGATCATTCACACCGCCACTCTAGAACGTGCCCGGCGACCCCGGTGCGGACGCGGAAGAACCCCGCCCCCACGGGTGCTTCCGCACCGCGGGGACGGGGTTCCGGTCCGGCGATTACTTGGCGAGCTTGTCCGGGTCGAAGTCGACGCGGCCGGCGATCGCCCGGTTCACGCCCCAGAACACGACGCCGATGAGCAGCAGGCCCGCGGCGACCAGGTACTCGGCGACGGGACGGCCCGACAGCGGGCTCGCGAAGAACAGGCACAGCACCGCGCCCAGCACGGGCACCCAGGTGGGGGCCTTGAAGTGCTTGTGCTCCACCTCGTCCTTGCGCAGCACCAGCACCGCGATGTTGACGATGGCGAACACGACCAGCAGCAGCAGCGAGGTGGTGCTGCCCAGGTCCTCGATGTCCAGCAGGCTCACCAGCACCACGGCCAGCACGCTGGTGAACAGGATCGCGACCCACGGGGTCTGCCGGGAGCGGTGCACGCGGCCGAACACGGACGGGATGATCCGCTCGTTCGACATGCCGTAGACGAGGCGGCTCGCCATCAGCATGTTGATCAGCGCGGTGTTGGTGACCGCGAACAGCGCGATGATGGAGAACAGGATCGGCGGGAACCAGGGCGCGGCGGCCTTGACGACCAGCAGCAGCGGCGCGTCGGTGGCGGCCAGCTCATCGGTCGGCACCAGCGTCGAGGTGATCACCGCGATGATCAGGTAGATGCCCGCGGTGATGGACAGGCCCAGCAGCAGCGCGCGCGGGAACACCTTCGCCGGGTTCCGGGTCTCCTCGGCCATGTTCACCGAGTCCTCGAAGCCGACCATCGCGAAGAACGCCAGCGCGGTCGCGGAGGTGACCGCGAGCAGCGGGCTGGACTCCGGGTTGAACTCCAGCAACCGGCCCGGGTCCGGCGCCACCGCCGGGTCCTTGCTGCCGCTGATCAGCGCGACCGCGCCGAACAGGATGACGATGACCAGGCCGCCGAGCTCCACGCAGGTGAGCACGACGTTCATCTTCACCGACTCGCCCACGCCCCTGAAGTTGATCAGGGCGAGCAGCACCAGGAACGCAAGCGCCACCACGATCGCGACCGGCCCCACGCCGGGGAAGATCTCCTCCAGGTAGTTGCCGCTGAACGCCTGCGCGGCGGAGGCCGCCGAGGTGATCCCGGAGCACATCACGGCGAACGCGATGATGAAGGTGACGAAGTGGATGCCGAACGCGCGGTGCACGTACAGGGGCGCCCCACCCGCCTTCGGGTACTTGCCCACCAGCTCCAGGTAGCTGCAAGCGGTGAGGAACGCGACGACGAAGGCGACCACGAACGGGATCCACAACGCGCCGCCGACCTTGCCCGCGACCTTGCCGGTGAGGGAGTACACCGTGGTCCCGAGGATGTCGCCCACTACGAAGAACAAGAGCAGTTTCGGCCCCATGACCTTCTTCAGGCCGGGCTGCGCACCGTCGGGCGCGTCGTCGTTCATGGTCGTGTCGTTGGCCATGGCAGGAAAGTGTGCAGGGTGGTTCGACGTGATCTTGGAGCACCCCTGGTGGACGGCGTGCACCGTCGACGGCACCGGGCCCGCTCAGCGCATCGGCCCCGGACCGGGAACCGCTCGTCGGCCGAACCGCGTTGAGCCGAACGGCCCCGGCCGGACACGCTCAGCCGCGCGGCCGGCTCCGGATAGTCACCGGTTCCCGCAGTGCCGCGGCCCGGCTGATCCCTTCCGGTGGAGTCCGCGGGCGGCTCACTCGGACGGCGCGCGGTAACGCCAGAACGAGGGCGTGAGCACCGCTGCGCCCAGCGCGAGCACCACCACGAGCACGCCGCCCGCCGCCACCGCGGTCTGCGCGCCGATCACCGCACCGCCCGACCCGTGCAGCACGTCGGCGAGCCGCGGGCCGCCCGCGACGACGACGGTGAACACGCCCTGGATGCGGCCGCGCATCTCGTCGGTCGCCGCGGCCTGCAGCATCGAGCTGCGGTACACCATGCTCACCAGGTCGGCCCCGCCACCGATGGCGAGGAACAGCACGCCCAGCCACAGCGAGTCGGACAGCCCGAACCCGACGATGGCCACGCCCCACACGACGACGCCGATGGTGACGCCGACGCCGTGGCGCAGGATCCGGTGCAGCCACCCGGACAGCACGCCGAACGCGAACGCGCCCAGCGGGATCGCCGCGTACAGCCAGCCCAGCGCCGCGCCGCCGCCCGGCGGGTCGCCGTAGACGCGTTCGGCGAGCTCCGGGAACAGCGCCCGCGGCATGCCGAACACCATCGCGATGATGTCCATCAGGAACGAGGTGAGCAGCACCGGGTGCGTGCCCAGGTACCGGAACCCGTCGACCACCGAGCGCAGCCCGGCCTTCGTCGGAGCCCCCGCCAGCGGCGGCAGCGCGGGCAACCGGAACACCGCCCACACCGCGATGGTCAGCGCCACCGCGTCCACCAGGTACAGCACGGACAGGCCCAGCACCGGCAGCAGCACGCCGGCCAGCAGCGGCCCGATGACCGCGCCGAGCTGGAACACGGTGGACCCCAGCGCCTGCGCCGAGGGCAGCAGCGGCGCCGGGATGAGCCGGGCGATGGCCGCGCTGCGGGTCGGCATGTTCACCGCGAAGCAGGTCTGCTGCAGCGCGAACAGCACCAGCACCAGCCACACCGAACCGACGCCCGATGCGGCCACCAGCCACAGCAGCACGGCCGTCGCGGCGAGCCCGCTGTTGGTGAGCAGCAGCAGCTTCCGCCGGTCCACGGTGTCGGCGACGGCGCCGCCCCAGAGCCCGAACACCAGCAGCGGCACCAGGCCGAAGATCCCGGCGAGGCCGACGTACGCGGAGTTCCCGGTGAGGTCGTAGAGCTGCTTGGGCACCGCGACGGCGCTGAACTGGGCACCGACCGAGGTGACGATGCTGGAGGTCCACAGCCGCCGGTAGGCGGGGTAGCCGAGCGGCCGGGTGTCGAGGACGACCTTGCCGAGCAGCGATCGCCAGGATCGCCGGGTCCGCTCCCGCTCCGCGCGGCCGCTCTGCTGGTCCACGAGGAGCCAGCCTAGCCATGAGCGTGGCTAAGGAAACCAGGTCTTGTGACGCAGCCGACCACGCGCACCGGCGATCACGTGCGCGGACGTCCCCTTCGACCGGTTCGCACGACGGCGGGGGGGGGGGGGGGGGGGGGGCCCCCCCCCCCCCCCCCCCCCCCCCCCCCCCCCCCCCCCCCCCCGCCCCCCCGCTTCCTGGGAGTGGACGGAGAGCGCTAGCCCCCCTTGGCGGCCTTCCCGGTCCTGCTGACGATCAACCGGTAGATGCCCAGCACGATGATCGCGCCCACGATGGCCAGCAGCCACGTCCGCCACGACCAGAAGCTGCCCAGTCCGACGTGGAACACCCAGTTCCCGATCAGGCCACCGACGAAAGCCCCGACCACGCCCAGCAGCAAGGTGACGAGGATCCCGCCCGGATCCTTGCCCGGCATGATCAATTTGGCGATGGCGCCCACGATGAGCCCGAGAACGATCCATCCGATGATGCCCATGGCGCTACCCCTTCCTGCCTGGTGTGTGAACGCTGTGCCAGCGGCGCGGACCGCTGGTTCAGGCGTCCGGTGCTCGGGGCCTACCCCCCGATCGTGACGCTGATCGCGGATTCGCGCACCGCGAGCGACCGGCGACCACCTGCTTCGGGGAGAATGGGCGGTGATGGACACCGCGACCCCCGCTTCGAGCGCGCGCCCCGAATCCCCCGTCCCCGCGAGCGGCCAGGCAGGCGCCGCCGAGTCGAACGCCGCGCGCGGGACTCCGCGCAGCGTGCTGATCCTCGGTTCCACGGGGTCGATCGGGACCCAGGCGCTGGACGTGATCCGGAACAACCCCGGCCGGTTCCGCGTCGCGGGCCTCGCCGCCGGGGGCAGCGACCCGGCCGCGCTGGCCGCGCAGGCGCTGGAGTTCGAGGTCGAGGCGGTCGCCGTCGCCAAGGGCACCGCGGCCGAGGACGTACAGCTGGCGCTGTACGCGGAGGCGCAGCGGCTCGGCTACTCCACCGGCGGGTTCCGGATGCCGCGGCTGCTGGCCGGGCCGGACTCGACGACCGAGCTGGTGCAGAGCACCCCGGCCGACGTGGTGCTCAACGCGGTGGACGGCTCGCGCGGGCTGAAGCCGACCCTGGCCGCGCTGGAGACGGGCGCGACGCTGGCGCTGGCGAACAAGGAATCGCTGGTCGCGGGTGGCTCGCTGGTGCTGCGGGCGGCGAAGCCCGGCCAGATCGTGCCGGTGGACTCCGAGCACTCCGCGCTGGCGCAGTGCCTGGCGGGCGGCCGGGCCGACGAGGTGGACCGGCTGGTGCTGACCGCCTCGGGCGGGCCGTTCCGCGGCCGCAGCCGCGCGGAGCTGGAAGGCGTCACGCTGGAGCAGGCGCTCAAGCACCCGACCTGGGCGATGGGCACCGTCGTCACGATCAACTCGGCGACGCTGGTGAACAAGGGCCTGGAACTGATCGAGGCGCGGCTGCTGTTCGACGTCGGCTACGACCGGATCGACGTGGTGGTGCACCCGCAGTCGATCGTGCACTCGATGGTCACCTTCGTGGACGGCTCGACGCTGGCGCAGGCCAGCCCGCCGAACATGCGGCTGCCGATCGCGCTCGGCCTGGACTGGCCGAACCGGATAGCGAAGGCCGCGCCGCCGCTGTCGTTCACCGAGGCGTCCTCGTGGACGTTCGAACCGCTCGACGACGAGGCGTTCCCCGCGGTCTCGCTGGCCCGGCACGCCGGTTCCACCGGCGGCTGCCTGCCCGCGATCTTCAACGCGGCGAACGAGGAGGCGCTGGCCGCGTTCGTCGGAGGGAACAGTGGTTTCACCGGCATCGTGCAGACTGTGGAGCGGACCCTCGCGGCGGCCGACCAGTGGCGCGGTGAACCGCAGGGCGTGGACGAGGTCTTCGCAGCAGAGGAGTGGGCCCGAGTGAAATCCCGCGAGCTCGTAGCGGCAGGGAAGGTGCAGTGATGCTGGTCATCGTCGGCATCGTCCTGTTCTTCGTCGGACTGCTGCTGTCCATCGCCTGGCATGAGCTCGGTCACCTGCTCACCGCGAAGATGTTCGGCGTCAAGGTCACCCAGTACATGGTCGGCTTCGGCCGGACCGTCTGGTCGCGCAAGACGGCGGAGACCGAGTACGGGGTGAAGCTGATCCCGTTCGGCGGCTTCATCCGCATGATCGGCATGTTCCCGCCGAAGCGGGACGAGGAGTACGGGCGCACCGCCTCCTCCGCGCCGTGGCGGGTGATGATCGAGGACGCCCGGGAGGCCGCGGCCGAGGAGGTCACCCCCGAGGACGCGCACCGGCAGTTCTACCAGCGCAAACCGTGGAAGCGGATCATCGTTATGGCCGCCGGGCCGATCATGAACCTGATCCTCGCGGTGCTCATCTTCGCCGGGATCCTGATGGGCTACGGCAAGGCCGAGCTCACCACCTCGGTCTCGTCGATCAGCGAGTGCGTGGTGTCCGCCGACGCGCAGGACAAGGGCACCTGCCCGCCGGGGGCGCCGCCGTCGCCCGCCGCGGCCGCCGGGTTCCGGCCCGGCGACAAGATCGTCGAGTTCGACGGCAAGCCCTATGGCTCGTGGACGGAGCTGCAGAAGGCCATCCGCGGCTCCGCCGGCTCGGTCCCGATCGTGGTGGAACGCGGTGACCAGCGCCTCACCCTGCACGCCGACCTGATCCAGGACAGGCGGCCCGCGCTGGACGACCCGAAGCGGACCGAGGTCGTCGGATTCCTCGGGCTCACCCCGGACCAGGTCATGGTCCGCCAGGACGTCGGCGGCGTGGTCCGCACGATCGGCGGGTTCGTCAGCCTCACCGCGCAGAAGATCGTGGAGCTGCCGCAGCGGGTGCCGGACCTCATCTCCGCCATCGGCGGCAGCGAGCGGTCCGCGGATTCGCCGGTGGGCATCGTCGGGGCCAGTCGCATCGGCGGCGAGGTGCTGTCGATGGACCAGGTGTCGGTGGGCGCGCGGCTGATCACGATGCTGAACCTGCTGGCCGCGGTGAACCTCTCGCTGTTCGTGATGAACATGCTGCCGATCCTGCCGCTGGACGGCGGGCACATCGCCGGTGCGCTGTGGGAATCGGTGCGCCGCGGCTTCGCGAAGCTGGTGCGCAGGCCGGACCCGGGCCCGTTCGACACGGCGCGGCTGATGCCGCTGGCCTACGGGGTGACGTTGGTCTTCATCGCCTATTCGCTGCTGGTGCTCGTCGCCGACGTGGTGAACCCGGTGACGCTGATGTAGCGCTGCCGGGTGAACCGCCGGTGAACCCCGGGCGGCATCGCGCCGAGTGCCCTCCGTCGATCACGCCGGGTGATCAGTCCAGGGGTGAACCTTGCCCGTCCGGGGGAGTGGCTATCGGTATCGTGGTTCGGGGAACGGCGTGCGCCGGGTACCCGGAAGGCCACCCGGGGGCTTTCCCGGAGCGGTGGTGACGGGCTCGTCGCCGAGCCGTTCCGGCCGCGGGGCGCGGTACGAACCGCCTCGTCCCGCTGACACTCACGAGCGCATCCGCGCAGCGCAAAGGTGGAGAGGAATCGATGACCGTCGATCTGGGCATGCCCGCAGCACCCGCCCCGACACTGGGCGAACGGCGCAAGACCCGGCAACTGCAGGTCGGTGCGGTCGGAGTGGGCAGCGACCACCCCATCTCCGTGCAGAGCATGACCACCACCAACACCGCCGACATCAACGGCACGCTGCAGCAGATCGCGGAGCTCACCGCGTCCGGCTGCGACATCGTGCGGGTGGCCTGCCCGAGCGCCGACGACGCGGAAGCCCTGCCCGCGATCGCGCAGAAGTCGAAGATTCCGGTGATCGCCGACATCCACTTCCAGCCGAAGTACGTGTTCGCGGCCATCGAAGCGGGCTGCGCGGCCGTCCGGGTCAACCCGGGCAACATCCGCAAGTTCGACGACCAGGTCAAGGAGATCGCGCAGGCCGCCAAGGACCACGGCACGCCGATCCGGATCGGCGTCAACGCCGGCTCCCTCGACCCGCGGCTGATGAAGAAGTACGGCAAGGCCGTGCCGGAGGCGCTCGCCGAATCGGCCATGTGGGAAGCGGGCCTGTTCGCCGAGCACGACTTCCACGACATCAAGATCTCGGTGAAGCACAACGACCCGGTCGTGATGGTGCGCGCCTACGAGATCCTCGCCGAGCAGTGCGACTACCCGCTGCACCTCGGCGTCACCGAGGCCGGTCCCGCGTTCCAGGGCACGATCAAGTCGGCGGTCGCGTTCGGCTCGCTGCTGCGCCAGGGCATCGGGGACACGATCCGCGTCTCGCTGTCCGCGCCGCCGGTCGAGGAGATCAAGGTCGGCACCCAGATCCTGCAGTCGCTGAACCTGCGCCCGCGCAAGCTGGAGATCGTCTCCTGCCCGTCCTGCGGTCGCGCCCAGGTCGACGTCTACACCCTCGCCGAGGAGGTCACCGCCGGGCTGGAGGGCATGGAGGTGCCGCTGCGCGTCGCCGTCATGGGCTGCGTCGTGAACGGCCCCGGCGAGGCCCGCGAAGCCGACCTCGGCGTCGCCTCCGGCAACGGCAAGGGCCAGATCTTCGTGAAGGGCGAGGTCATCAAGACCGTGCCCGAGGCCAAGATCGTGGAGACGCTGATCGAGGAGGCCATGCGCATCGCCGAGACGATGGAGGGCGCCGAGGAGCAGGGCGAGGGCGCCCCCGTCGTCACCGTCGGCTGACCGCAGGCCCACGGGCCCGCGGCGGGAGCGATCCACCGCGACCGTGGCGGCCTGATGTCCGCGGAGCACTGCAGGCCCGTCGGGAGATCCGGCGGGCCTGGCTCGTTCGTGGGCGGTTCGTCCGGAGTCAGGGGCGGGCTGCTCGGCACGGAGCGTCATCGGTGGCCCCGATGACCGCGCCG
This sequence comes from Saccharopolyspora sp. 6M, assembly GCF_020176775.1. Taxonomy (NCBI): domain Bacteria; kingdom Bacillati; phylum Actinomycetota; class Actinomycetes; order Pseudonocardiales; family Pseudonocardiaceae; genus Saccharopolyspora; species Saccharopolyspora sp. 6M. The sequence goes on along the minus strand of NZ_JAIUJZ010000039.1, from coordinate 32,632 downwards.
TCGCTGCGCCATCCGGGTGATACCCGGAGGGATTGTGCTGGGTACGTCGGGTAGGGGAGCCTGCGAGCGGTCCGGTCTGGCAGTCTTTACCCGTGCTGAAGCTCGTCGGAGCCCGCCTGCTGGAGGATCGGGACGCGCCCCAGGTCCGCACCGCGCTGGGCAGGGACCCGGTCGCGGCCTGCATGGTGGCCTCCCGCGTCGAAGCGGCGGGACTGCGGCCCAGCAGGCTCGGCGCCGAGGTGTGGGGCTACGGCAGCAGGCTCGAAGGGCTCTGCTTCTCCGGCGTCAACCTCATCCCGCTGTCCGGCGGGCCCGACGCGATGCGCGCCTTCGCCGACCGGGTGCTGCGCCGCCGCCGGGTGTGCTCCTCGCTCGTCGGTCCCGCCGAGCAGGTGCTGGCGCTGTGGGACGAGCTCGCCGGCCAGTGGGGGCCCGCGCGGGAGATCCGCGAGGAGCAGCCGCTGCTGGTGCTCACCGGTGCCCCGGCGGTCCGCCCCGACCAGCAGGTGCGCCAGGTCCGGCCGGACGAGCTGGACCGGTACCTGCCCGCCGCGATCGCCATGTTCACCGAGGAGGTCGGCATCGACCCGTCCCGGGACGGCGGTGCCGCCGGGTACCGGGCGCGCGTCGCCGAGCTGATCGCCGCCGGTCGCGCCTTCGCCCGGTTCGAGAACGGCGAAGTCGTGTTCAAGGCGGAGATCGGCGCGATGTCCCAGGCCGCCGGCCAGATCCAAGGGGTGTGGGTGCACCCGGACAAGCGCAGCTCCGGGCTCGGCACCGCGGGCACCGCCGCCGTCGCCGACCGCCTCGTCCGCGGGCTGGGGCGCGCCGCGAGCCTCTACGTCAACGGGTTCAACATCGCCGCCCGGATCGCCTACAACAAGGTCGGTTTCCAGCAGTTAGGCACCTTCAGCACGATCTTGCTCTGAGTCCGGGCGGGACTCCCGGCGCCGCCGCCACCGGCCGGACGCGGGCGCCGATCGCGGGACGACGTTGCCCCATCGGACCCCACGAATTGCGCGAACGGGCCAACCTCGTCCGGGGGAACGGGTGGTGGGTTCGGAGCTGTCATCGTCTTAGGCATACTTCCGGGGGTGCGTTCTTCACGGATCTTCCCCCAGCGGCGCCCGCGGGCGAGGCTGCTCGCCGCGTGCACCGGACTGGCGATGACCCTGCCCGTCTCGGGTTGCGGCCTGTTCGATTCCGGGCCGTCCGCCCAAGAGGTCGCCACGGCGTTCCTGAACACCGTCGCCGCCGGGGACACCGCGGGCGCGGCCGGCCGGACCGACGCCCCGGAGAAGGCCCGGCAGGCCCTGGACGACGCGCGCGGCGAGCTGTCCCCGCGCGCGATCAACTTCAACGTGACCCAGGTCGTCGAGGACGAGGGCGGCGCCCCCGCCCGCGCCACCTTCGACGCGAACTGGGACCTCGGTGACGGTCGCGCCTGGCAGTACCGGGGCGCGCTGGAGCTCAGCGAATCCGACCAGGGCTGGAAGGTGCACTGGGCGCCGTCGGTGCTGCACCCGAAGCTCGCCGACGGCCAGCGGCTCGCGTTCGACGAGCAGCGCCCGGAACCGCAGCCGGTGCTCGACCGCGAAGGCACCGAGCTGATGCGGCCCGAGCAGATCGTCACCGTCACCCTCGACCCGCAGGCCGCGGGCGACCTGCCCGGCGTGGCCGAGCAGCTCGCCGCCGGGTTGCAGCCGGTGGACCCGGAGATCACCCGGCAGACCATCGTCGACGGCGTGAACGCCACCGAAGCCGGCCAGCCGTACGTGGTGGTGTCGCTGCGCCAGGACGATTACGACCGGGTGCGCCCGGCGATCTACGACCTGCCCGGGGTGCGGTTCCCGGCGCAGACGAAGCTGGTCGCCGAGGAGCGCGGGTACGCCGCGCAAGCCCTGTCCGGGGTGTCCGAGCAGGTCGACGAGCAGATCACCGCGAACGCGGGCTGGAACGTGCACACCGCGGACGCGAACGGTGCCCCGATCGAGGTCCTCCAGGAGCAGCCGATCCGGCCGGTGGACCAGGTGCGCACCACGCTCAGCGACCGGACCCAGCGGGCCGCGGAACAGGCCCTGGACCCGGTGCCGCAGGCCGCGATGATCGTCGCGATGCAGCCCTCCACCGGCGACGTGCTGGCGGTCGCGCAGAACGACCCGGCCGACGCCCAGGGCGCCCCGGCGCTGACCGGCCAGTTCCCGCCCGGATCCACCTTCAAGATCATGACCGCGGCGGCGGGCCTGGAGGCGGGCAAGGTGACCGTCGACCAGCCGGTGGAGTGCCCGGCCAGCAAGGTCTTCGACGGCCGCACCATCCCGAACGACAAGGACTTCGACCTGGGCGTCGTGCCGTTGCGCACCGCGTTCGCGAAGTCCTGCAACACCACGTTCGCGCAGCTCGCGGTGGATCTGCCCGCGCAGGCGCTGACCGACATGGCGAAGCGGCTCGGCATCGGCGTCGACTTCGACGTCCCGGGCATCACCACGATCACCGGCCAGGCGCCGCCCGGGGAGAACACCACCGGCCGCGCCGCGAACGGCTTCGGGCAGGGCACCGTGCTGACCAGCCCGTTCGGGATGGCGTTGGCCTCGGCGACGGTCGCGAACGGGTCGATGCCCATCCCGAAGTTGATCGAGGGCGCCGAGACGAAGGCCGACTCGCAGGTGGCTCCGCTGTCGCCGCAGGTCCTGGACCAGTTGCGGCCGATGATGCGGGAGGTCGTGCTGTCCGGGACGGCCACCGCCGTAGCCGGGGAGGGCGAGGTCGCGGGCAAGACCGGCACCGCGCAGTTCGGCGACGGCACGCATTCGCACGGCTGGTTCGTCGGCTACCGCGACGACCTGGCGTTCGCGGTGCTGCTGGAGGACTCGGGCGAGTCCAAGCCCGCGGTGCAGGTCGCGCAGAGCTTCCTGTCGAACGTGCCCTGACCGGCCGCGCGGCGGACGTCGAGATCATCCGTTCGAGTGAGTCCGCGGTCGATCTTCAGGTGCTACCTTGTAGCGCATGGAGCGGATCGGGGTGCGCGAGCTGCGGCAGAACGCCAGCCGGTACCTGCGCCGGGTGGCGACCGGGGAATCGATCCTGATCACCGATCGCGGACGCACGGTCGCGGTGCTCAACCCGCCGTCGCGCGAGCGCTCGCTCTACGACGAGCTGATCGCCGCCGGGGAGCTCATCCCCGGCGACGGCGGTGAGCTGCCGGAACCGCTCGACGCGGACGGTCCGCTCGGCGACGACCGAGGTGAACGGGAGCGGCATTGATCTACTTCGATTCCTCCGCGCTGGTGAAGCTGATCGCGCCCGAGCCGGAGAGCGTGGCGCTGAGCGAATGGGTGCGGGCCCGCCTGGAGCAGCCCCGCATCACCAGCGCCATCTCCCAGGTGGACGTGCTGCGCACGTTCCGCGAGCAGGGACCGGCCATCGAGGACCTGGCCACGATCGTCCTGTCGAAGCTGGACCGGCTGCCGGTGAAGCAGGACGTGCTGGACGGCGCGGCCGCGCTGCGGTCGCGGGTGAGCCCGCTGGAGGCGATCCACCTCGCCTCCGCCTGCAAGCTCCGCGAGGGCCTGCACGCCTACGTCTCCTACGACGGGGCGCTGCTGGCCGCCGCCGCGGAGGAAGGTCTCGCCACCGCATCGCCGGGGGCTTGACCAGCGGAGATCGTGCCCGGGGCGGGGCGGTCGGGGCCGAGTGGCACGCTCTAGAGTGAAGGGCATGCCCGTACGCGCACCGTTGCAGCCAGGAGTCCAGACGCCCCGCCGGCCGGTGCCGGTGACGATCGAGCGGCCCGAGTACGTCGACAAGCCCGCTCCGCGGCGCAACACCGACCCGGACGTGCAGCCGCCCGAGGTGATCGAGGCGATGCGCGTGGCGGGCAGGCTGGCCGCGCAGGCGCTGGAGCTGGCGGGCAAGACGGTCCAGCCGGGCGTGACCACCGACCGCGTGGACGAGGTGGTGCACGAGTTCTTCGTGGACCACGGGGTGTACCCGTCGACGCTCGGCTACCGCGGTTTCCCGAAGTCCTGCTGCACCTCGCTGAACGAGGTGATCTGCCACGGCATCCCGGACTCGACGGTGATCGAGGACGGCGACATCGTCAACGTCGACGTCACCGGGTTCGTCGGCGGCGTGCACGGCGACACGAACGCGACCTTCATCGCGGGCGAGGCCTCCGAGGAGGTGCGGCTGCTGGTGGAGCGGACCCACGAGGCCACGATGCGCGGCATCAAGGCGGCGAAGCCGGGCCGCCAGCTCAACGTGGTGGGGCGCGTCATCGAGTCCTACGCGAAGCGGTTCGGCTACGGCGTGGTGCGCGACTTCACCGGGCACGGCATCGGGCGTTCGTTCCACTCCGGGCTGGTGGTGCTGCACTACGACGAGCCGTCGGTGCAGACGGTGCTGGAGCCGGGCATGACGTTCACCATCGAGCCGATGATCACGCTCGGCACCCACGAGTACGACCTGTGGGAGGACGGCTGGACGGTGACCACGCAGGACAAGTCGTGGACCGCCCAGTTCGAGCACACCATCTTGATCACCGAGGACGGCAACGAGATCCTCACCCTGCCGTGAGCGGGTTGCTCGTCGCGGGCACGACCTCGGACGCGGGCAAGAGCGTGCTGGTCGCCGGCATCTGCCGGTGGCTGGCGCGGGAGGGCGTTCGGGTGGCGCCGTTCAAGGCGCAGAACATGTCGAACAACTCCGTGGTGTGCCCGGACGGCGGCGAGATCGGCCGCGCGCAGGCGGTGCAGGCCGCGGCGTGCGGGCTGGCGCCGTCGGTGCGGTTCAACCCGGTGCTGCTCAAGCCGGGCGGGGACCGCACCTCGCAGGTCGTGGTGCTGGGCCGGGTCGCCGGGGAGGTCACGGCGCTGTCATACCGGGAGCGCAAGGCGGCCCTGCTGGAGGTCGTGTCGGCGACGTTGCAGGAGCTGCGCGGCGAGTACGACCAGGTGATCTGCGAGGGCGCCGGGTCGCCCGCGGAGATCAACCTGCGGGCCACCGACATCGCGAACATGGGGTTGGCGCAGGCGGCGGGCTTGCCGGTGCTGGTGGTCGGCGACATCGACCGGGGCGGGGTGTTCGCCGCGCTCTACGGCACCTTGGCGCTGCTGGACGCCGCGGACCAGGCGCTGGTCACCGGGTTCGTGATCAACAAGTTCCGGGGCGATCCGGCGCTGCTCGAATCCGGGCTGGCGCAGGTGAAGGCGCTGACCGGGCGGCCGGTGCAGGGTGTGCTGCCGTGGTCGGAGGAGCTGTGGCTGGACGCGGAGGACTCGCTGTCCTACGTCGCCGACGGCGTGGTGGGCAGCCCGGCGCCGCCGCGCGGTGACCAGTGGCTGCGGGTGGCGGTGCCGAAGCTGCCGCGCATCTCGAACGCCACCGACATCGAGGCGCTGGCCGCGGAACCGGGCGTGGCGGTGCGGTTCGTGACCGAGCCGTCGCGGCTGACCGACGCGGACCTGGTGGTGCTGCCCGGGTCGAAGGCGACCGTCTCGGACCTGGCGTGGCTGCACCGCACCGGGCTGGCGGACGCGGTGCTCGCGCACGCGCGGGCGGGGCTGCCGGTGTTCGGGATCTGCGGTGGTTTCCAGATGCTGTCGCGGCGGATCACCGACGAGGTGGAGTCCGGCGGCGGCGTCGTGGACGGGCTGGGCCTGCTCGACGTGGAGATCGAGTTCGCGGCGGAGAAGACGCTGCGCACGCCGAGCGGCACCGCCTTCGGCGAACCGGTCACCGGCTACGAGATCCACCACGGCGTCCCGGTGCGGCCGGGCGACGCGCTGATTCCGCTGCTGGAGACCGGGTCCGGCCCGGAGGGCGCGGTGGACGGCGCGGTGGCGGGCACGCACTGGCACGGGCTGTTCGAGAACGACGCGTTCCGCCGCCGGTTCCTCGCGCACGTCGCCGCGCAGGCGGGGCGGGACGGGTTCACCGCCGCGCCGGACGTGTCGTTCGCGGCGCTGCGCGAGGGGCAGCTGGACCTGCTCGGCGATCTGGTGGAGCGGCACCTGGACACCGGTGCGCTGCGGCGGTTGCTGGACCGCGGTGCGCCGTGCGGGTTGCCGGTGATCGGTCCCGCGGCGATGCGTGCCGGGGAGTGACGCGGGTAACGTCGTGAGCATGGCGACTGAATTCTCCGCGGACGAAGCGCAGGCGCGGCTGCAGGAGCTGCTGGACCGCGTGGAATCGGGGGAGGAGATCGTCATCACCCGGTTCGGGGCGCCGTCGGTGGCGCTGCACCGCGCGGGTTCCCGCCGCTCACCGGAGGTGGTGAGCGCGGGCGTGCTCACCGCGGCGTGGCTGGCGCCGATCGCCGGCGGTGCGGTCGCGGACGCCGGGTTCGACGTGGGGACCGACTACTCGCCGGGCGAGGTCGGCTTCTCCGGCTGAGCGCTGAGCGAGTCGAGCAGCTCGTCGAGGAAGCCGCCCGCTTCGGTCGCGGCCCGGTGCGCGTCGCCGGAGCGCACCGCGTCGAGCAGCGCGGTGTGCGAGACCTGGGTGACCGAGGCCGGGTCGAAGGTGGTGGCGACGCTGGACTGCACCGCCTCGCTGATCCCCTCGTAGAGCCCGATCAGCAGCACGTTGTGCGAGGCGGCGACGAGCCGCAGGTGGAACCGGGTGTCCTTGTCGACGACCTGCTCTGGGTCCCGCTGCTCCAGCGCCGCGTCGCGGGCCGTCAGCAGCGCGTCCAGTTCGGCGAGGTCCTCGTCGGTGCGGGCGGCGGCGGCGAGCCGGGCGGCCTCGACTTCCAGGGCGCGGCGCACTTCGAGGATGCGGCGCAGTTCGGAGCCGCAGAGGCGGCGCACGGCACCGGAGAGCTCGTTGGTGGCGCGGACGAAGGTCCCGTCGCCTTGGCGCACTTCCAGCAGGCCGGCGTGGGCGAGGGCGCGCACCGCCTCGCGGACCGTGTTGCGGCCGACGCCGAGGGCGGTGACGAGCTCGGATTCGGTGGGGATGCGTTCCCCCAGCGGCCATTCCCCGGAACTCACCAGGGTGCGCATCTGCGCGATGACCTGCTCGACCAGACCCGTGCGCTGGGTGGTGACCAAAGGCACTGAAGGGTCCTTTCATCCAAACATCCTATGTTTGCCATACTAGGCGGCGATGTCTCCTGAGTCGCACACCCAGCCCCCGATCGACCGAGTTCCCGACGACCGTGTGACCGACCAGGATGCCAGGACGGCGGCGCACGCCGTGTCCGGTACCCCGGCCGACGACGCCTCCAGGCCGGCCGCGGCCGAGGCGTTGGTCAACGAAGGCGCCGCCGAGACGATGGCGCCCCGCGGCCGCGCCGTCGCGGGCGGCGGCCTGCTGCTGGCGGGCGTGGCGCTCGCCGCGGCGAACATGCGGCCCGCCGTCACCAGCCTCGCCTCCATCCTCGGTGAGGTCCGCGATTCGCTGGGCGCGGGCAGCACGTGGGCGAGCATCGTGACCTCGGTGCCGACGCTGTGCTTCGGCCTCGCCGGGATCGGTGCCCCGCTGCTCGCCCGCCGGTGGGGGATGAACCGGGTGGTGGGCGCCTCGCTGGCGCTGCTGACCGCCGCGATGATCGCCCGCGTGCTCGGTGGCCCGTGGACGCTGCTGGCGGGCACCGTGCTGGTGTGCGCGTCGATCGCGATGTGCAACGTGCTGATCCCCGTGGTGGTGAAGGAGTCCTTCCCCGGGCGCGTCGGCTTGGCCACCGGGCTCTACACGACGGCGATGGCCGCCGGTGGCGCGTCCGGTTCGGCGCTGACCCCGTACCTGAACTCGGCGACCGGGAGCTGGCGGCTGTCGCTGGCGACGTGGATGGTCGTTGCGCTGGCCGCGCTGTGCCTCTGGGTGCCCGGCACCCGCGGACACGGCTCGAAGGCCGTCGCGGCGCCGAAGGGCGAACGCCGGTCGCTGATGCGCAACCCGCTGGCCTGGCTGATCACGTTCTACTTCGCGATGCAGTCGACCGTCGCCTACGTGGTGATGGGCTGGCTGCCGGAGGTGTTCAAGGGCGCGGGCATGGACGCGACCTCGGCGGGGGCGCTGCTGGGCGCGCTGCTGCTGATCGGCGTGCCGATCAACATGGTGCTGCCGCCGCTGGTGACGCGGACTCGCGGGCAGTCCGGATGGGCGCTGCTGCTGGGCGTGCTCATGTTCGCCGGGCTGCTGGGGTTGCTGATGGCGCCGCTGGCCGCACCGGTGCTGTGGGCGGTGCTGATCGGGATCGGGATGAGCGCGTTCCCGCTGGCGCTGGTGATGATCTCGCTGCGCACCCGGAACGCCGCCGACACCGGGCAGCTCTCGGCGATGGCGCAGAGCATCGGCTACCTGATCGCCGCCTCGGGCCCGTTCCTGTTCGGGATGCTGCACGACGTGACGGCGGCCTGGGCGGTGTCGCTGGTGGCGTTGCTGATCATCGTGGTGGTGCAGACGGTCGTCGGCATGCTCGCCGGCCGCCCGCGCACGATCTGACCGGGGTCCCTGAACTCGGGTCGCTGAGTGCTCGGGCTGCGTGCTGGGTCGCTGCTCAGCGGTTTCGCCGCTGACAGGGAACGACCGAGGCTCGCCGGCCGGATTCGAAGGGTGAACTGAGTGAACGGACCGTTCGTCCCTCTCGTTGGACGGACGGTCCGTTCGCTCGTGTTGGTGGGAGTGCGCCGTTTCAGCGGGCGAGGTTCTGGTGTCAGGAGGGCGGGCGGAGCAGTTCCGCGTTGCTGCGGCCCACGGCTCGGGTGAGCTCGCCGAACGCCGCCTCGCTGAAGCTGAGCGTCAGCCCGTCCTCGCCGCGGCCCCGGAAGTCCAGCTGCACCGAGCGGTCGGTGTCGATCTCGTAAGAGATCCGCACGTGCTCGGACAGGCACACGTAGGTATCGCTCTCGACTGCTCGCTGTTCGCGCATCCGGGTTCCTCCTGGTTTGCGGTGTATCGGTACAGTTCACGGAAGATCTTCATGTAAGCCGCATAGTTAGGCTTGCCGGATAAATAGAACACAGGTTGTGGTCTATTGTCGGTCCCCTGATCAGGTAGCCAATGGATCAGCCGGAGGAGATTTCGTGCCCACAGGCCGCCAAACGGTCGAGCGCCGCCAGCTGGGGCTGACGCTCCGCCGACTCCGACGTGAAGCAGGGCTGTCCCAGCAAGAGGCGGCTCGCGCGATCAACCGGCACTACACCCGGATCAGCCACCTCGAATCGGCGAAGGCCTCGCTGAGCATCGATGAGCTCGGGTTGCTGCTCGACCGCTACGGAGTGTCCGACGCCGACCGGGAAACCGTGCTCGCGTTGGGCGCGGTGGCCCGGAAGCGGCAGCGCGGGAAGGGCTACACCGACCAGCTGCCCAAGTCGTTCGAGCGGCTGGCCGACCTGCAAGCCGATGCCGCCGCGATCGGCTTCTACGACACCGGGATCGTTCCGGGGCTCGCGCAGTCGCAGGACTACATCGTCGCGCTGATGCGCGCGGCCGATGGGATCTGGTGGGAGGCGTCGGAGGACGAGATCGAGCGCAGAGTCGCATTCCGGCTTCAGCAGCAGCGACGCGTGCTGGAGGCGGAGGAGCCGAAGCAGATCGACTTCGTGCTGACCGAATCGGCGCTGGAGGAAGTGGTCGGGAGCCCGGAGATCATGCGTGGCCAGCTCCTCCACCTTCTCCAGCTAGGTGAACGTCCGTCGGTGAGCGTTCGAGTGCTGAGTCGGGCCGCTACCTCCAAGCCCCTCCTTGGAGGCGGTCTCATCACATTGGACTTCGCAGGGAACGCACCTCGCATGACCTGCACCACTTCCCACGGCCCCTGTACTTACCACGATCAAGAATTGGAAACTGCTCCCATGCTCCGGGCTTGGGAGAGCGTTCGCGAGCTCGCCCTGGACTCGGAGTCGGCTCGTGCCTTGCTCATCGAGAAGCTGAAGGAGCTGAAGTGAGGGCCTACGACAGCGGATGGTTCACAAGCAGCCGCAGTGCGGCCTCTTCCAACGCCTGCGTCGAGGTGAGGTTGACCGATCGGGCGGTGTCGGTGCGGGATTCCAAGGACCCCGACGGCGGAGACTTCACAGTCGACCACCGGGCCTGGTCGGCGTTCCTCCGGTACCTCACCGCGCCCGACGTCACCGGGTGAACGGTCCGTTGGTCCAACGGGCGTGGACTGGTCAAACGGCCTGCGAGGGCAGGGCGTCGACGGGATCGTGGTGGATGATCGAGGTGCGGTGGGTTACTCGTGAGGGGGCTGTATGACGCGCTATGACACCGGGTGGTTCAAGAGCAGCTGCAGCGCGGGCTCGTCCAATGGTTGCGTCGAGGTCCGCCTGACGGATCGTGCGGTGTCGGTGCGGGATTCCAAGGACCCGGACGGTGGCGAGTTGTCGGTGCGCCACGACGCCTGGGCGGCGTTCCTGGCGACGCTGAGCTAGCGGAAACCGGCGCTCGCCGCTCAGGTTCGCGGCGGCAGGCGGTGGAGTTCGACGCCCGCCAGGACCCCGTCGGTGAGCTCCGCCGTCTGGTAGGTGCAGTGCGGCTGGCGGCGGCGGTCGGTGGGGGAGCCGGGGTTGAGCAGCCGCATCCCGTTCGGCGTCGTCGAATCCCACGGGATGTGGCTGTGGCCGAACACCAGCACGTCGGTGTCCGGGAAGTCCCGGTCGCAGCGGCGTTCCCGGCCCTGCGCCGCACCCGTCTCGTGGACCATCGCGAAGCGCACGCCGGCCAGCTCGCCCCGCGCCACCTCCGGCAACCGGCGGCGCAGCTCCGCGCCGTCGTTGTTGCCGAAGACGCCGACGAGCCGCGCGCTGCGGGACTCCAGCTCGTCCAGCAGCGGCGGCTCCACCCAGTCCCCGGCGTGGAAGACGACGTCGGCGCGCGCCACCTCCTGCCACACCTGCTCGGGCAGCGCCTTCGCGCGCTTCGGCAGGTGGGTGTCGGCGATCAGCAGCAGGCGCACGGTCACTCCGGCTGCAGTTCCAGGCCCAGCAGGGCGTTCTCGATGAGCTCCGGCATCGCCGGGTGGATCCAGTACTGGCCGCGGGCCATCGTGCGCGCGTCCAGGCCGAACTGCATCGCCTGGATCAGCGGCTGGAGCAGCGTCGGCGCCTGCGGGCCGATGATGTGCGCGCCGAGGATCGTGCCGTCCGACGGATCGGCCAGCAGCTTCAGGAAACCGGTGGAGTCCTCCATCGCCCAGCCGTAGGCGATGTCGCCGTAGGCCTGGATCTTCGTGACGTAGTCGACGCCGCGCTCCCGGGCCTCCTGCTCGGTTAGCCCGACCGCCGCGATCTGCGGGGAGGAGAACACCGCGTGCGGCACGTAGGTGTGGTCCGAGTCGATCAGCTCGTCCGGGTGCAGGAGGTTGTGCTGCACCACCCGCATCTCGTGGTTCGCGACGTGCTTGAGCTCGTGGTCCGAGCTGATGTCGCCCAGCGCCCAGACACCGTCCACCGAGGTCCGCTGCTCGGCGTCCACCTGGACCTTGCCGTCCTCGCGGACCTTCAAGCCGCCGGCCGCCGCGTCGATCAGGTCCGAGTTCGGGGTGCGGCCGATCGCGACCAGCAGTTGCTCCGCCTCCACGACCTCCGGGCCGTCGGGACCGTCCAGGTGCAGCCGCACCACGTCGCCGTCCTGCTCCACCGACGTCTGCTTCCGGTTCAGCCGCACGTCCCAGCGGGCCTGGGCGAGCTCGGTGAACCGCTGCGCCACGTCCTCGTCCTCGGCGCGCAGCAGCGCCCCGGACCGGGCCACCACCGTCACCTCGACGCCCAGCGCCGAGAACACGTGCGCGAACTCGGCGCCGACGAACCCGCTGCCCAGGATGATCATGCGTCGGGGCAGTTCGTCCAGCCGCATCACGCTGTCGCTGGTCTGGAAGTCGACCCGCTCGATGCCCGGCAGCTCCGGCAGCGTCGGGCGCCCGCCCGCGGCCACCACGAACCGGTCCGCGGTGATCGTCTCCGGGCCGTCCGCGGTCGCCACGGTGAGCTCCTTCACGCCGGTGAAGCGCGCCTCGCCCTGGAACAGCGTCACGTTGGAGCCGCCCTCGGCCCGGTAGCGGCGGCCGCCGTCGGAGATCGCGTCGATGCGGCCGAAGATCCGGTCCCGGATCTCGCGCCAGCGCACGTCCCGCAGCTCCAGGTCCACGCCCAGCTTCGCGCCCACCCCCGGGCTCGACGCCGTGTCCGCGGTGTGCACGAACATCTTCGTCGGGATGCAGCCCACGTTCAGGCAGGTGCCGCCGTAGTTGCCGGTGCTGCCGACGCCCTTCTCCACGATGGCGACGTTCCAGTCGTCGAACCGCTCGTCGAGGATCGAGTTGCCGGAGCCGCTGCCGATGATGATCAGGTCGAAGTGAGGCATGTCCATCCCGTGCTCGTCGTGGGCGCGCGGTGCGCTCGGCGCACCTCGACGTACAACCGCGCGGGGCGCCCGCTGATTCCAGCAGCCTGCCACGGACCACGAGCCGAGCCCCGCCGAGCCCCGCCGAGCCGAGCCGGGCGGAACGGGCGGAACGGACGGTCCGGACCCTTGTTTAACTACCACGTAGGTTTACCCCGGATCTCCTGCTCTGGTCTGTCGACCCCGCCCGACCAAGATCACTAACTTGGTCCTCGCATCGCTGTGCGCAATGCCGGAACGGGTGCGGCCGCGCGGCGATCACGGGGAGGCACGAGAAGCAGGGATGACCACCAGGGGGTGTCATCCCTGCTTTTTCCTGTTTCTGGTGTGGGTCGTTCTGCTCGGTGGCGCCAGTGGCGGAACCTCAGCGGTTCCCTCGCTGCGGGATCGTTTTCACCGGTGGCTCCGCCACAGGAGAAAACGCTGTCCTCGCGAGGGAACCGCTGAGAACCCGCGGGTGGTCCCGTTGCTCTGGTGGTCGCTGGCTCAGCGGCTCCGCCGCTGATAAGGCGGTGGCGCCGGTGCTCGCCGGTCGGTGGTCTGAGCAGGAGAGCAGCAGGGCCCGGGACCTCCTGGTCACGGGCCCCGTTCGCTGCTTCCGTCAGCCGTTCAGGCCTCGTTCGATCGAGGCGATGATGCGGGGGCGCAGCTGGGCGACGCTGACGATCTCGTCGACCGAACCGACCTCCACCGCGCGCTGGATGCTGTGCACCCGGTCGAACTCCGCGGCGACCTCGCCGAGCTTCTCCGCCCGCACCGAGGACTGCACCTCCGCCAGCTGCGCGTGCAGCGCCGCCCGCTCCGCGCCCGTCGCCTCGCCCGCGCTCGCCTGCAACGCGGTGACCCGCGGATCGTTCGCCGTGCGGTTGTTCACCTCACCGGAGAACACCACCGCCGCCGCCGGGGCACCGCCCAGCACCGACGCGAACGAACCCTCCAGCGCCAGCACCGTCATGTTCGGGTTCAACGCCTTCGAGAACACCACGAACGCGCCGCCGTGGTACCGCGAGATCACGCAGAACACGATCGGGCCGTCGAAGTTCACGATCGCCCGGCCGATCTCCGCGCCGTACTCCAGCTGGAGCTTGCGCATCGACTCCGGCGAACCGTCGAACCCGGACAGGTTCGCCAGCACCACCAGCGGCCGGTTCCCCGACGCCGCGTTGATCGCCCGCGCCGCCTTCTTCGACGACCGCGGGAACAACGTGCCCGCCGTGTAGGTGTCCGGGCCGTCGGTGGGGGGGAACCCGCGGCGCTGCACCGACCGGGACTCGATGCCCAGCAGGCACACCGGGTGCCCGCCCAGGTGCACGTCCTGCACCGCCGCCGTGTCCGCGTCCGCCATGCCCGCCCAGCGCTCCAGCACCGGGTGGTCCTGGTCGGACAGCGCGCGCATCACCGTGCGGATGTCGAAGGGCTTCTTGCGGTCCGGGTTGTGCTCGGCCGAGAAGATCTCGCCGACCGTGCCGAAGTCGCCGCCGAACTCGTGCGGGTAGGGCGAGACGTCCCGGTCCGCCGGGTCGGTCGTCGCGGCCGCGCGCGGCGCCGACTCGCCCGGCACCACGTAGGTGTGGTCGTAGTGCGCCATCAGCACGTCCCGCGCCGCGGGCAGGTTCGGCGCCCAGTACTGCGCCTGGCCGTTCGGCCCCATCACCCGGTCGTAGCCGCCGATGCCGAAGTTGTCCTCCGCCGACACGCCGCCGGAGAAGTCCAGCGACTGCTTGCCGGTGAGCACCATCGCCGAGTCCGGCGTCATCACCAGGATCCCCTTGGTGTGCATCAGCATCGTCGCCTCGGCGTTCCAGTACGGCTGCGCGCCGACCGTGATGCCCGCGACCACGATGTTGATCTCGCCGCCGTCCTGGGTGAACCGCACGATCCGCTTCAGCGCGGCAGCCACCCAGTCCATGTTCTCGGTGCCCGAGGACATCGAGATCCGGGCGCCCGCCGACAGCGCGAACCACTCCAGCGGCAGCCGCAGCCGCTCCGCCAGGTCCAGCGCCGCGATCACCCGTGCGCACTCCGGTTCGGACAGCGCGCCCAGCGCCTTCGTCGGATCGCCCAGCAGCACCACGCGCCGCACGCCCTCCGGGTGACGCTCGGTCGGGGTGGAGACCACGCCCGCCACGATCGCCGCCGAGTTCTTCCCGCGCGGCCGGTCCACCGGCACCAGCACGCCGTCCTCGTCCAGGTCGTGCTCGACGAACCCGCCCGCGTCCCCGGCCAGCATCCCGGTCAGCTCGTACGGGTAGGTGGTGCCGCGGCGCGCCGCGCGCAGCACCTTCTGCCGGTAGTCGTCCAGCGGCAGCACCGGCTCCGCCGACGGCTCCTCGATGTGCAGCCGCGGTTCGCGGCCACCGGCCAGGTCGATCCGCACCGCCATGTCGGTGAGCTCGCCGTTCTCCCCGCGCTGGCGGGACAGGAACACGACCTCCTCCAGCCCGGCGCCGGCCGTCGTCGGCAGGATCCGCTGCACCAGGGTGTTCAGCTCGTCCGAGGTGAACTCCGTCGGCGGCCACACGTACATCAGGATCCGGTTGGTGTCGAAGCGCTTCTTCGCCGGGCGCTGCGCCTGCACCGTGCGGATCGCGTCCATGCACCCGGCGAGGATGTCCTCCACCGCGGGCAGCGCCACCAGCCTGCCCTCCGCGTCGCGCAGCGGGGTCAGGTCCCGCACCTGCGCCATCGCGACCAGCCGCTCGTCGGACGGGTTCTCCCGCGCGACGCACTTGAACAGGTAGACCTCCTCGTCCGCCGACGGCAGCCGGGTCAGGTCGAACTCGCGCAGCCGCTCCAGCTGCATCCGCTGCGCGATCAGCGGGTGCAGGCCGCGGATCAGCCGGTCCTCGGCGAACCCGGCGTGCTCGTCGCGGCGGAACGTGAAGTGGTGGTGCATCACGGCTCCGCCGGTGCCCGCGACCGTGGTAGTGATGCGGCCGACCTCGGCGGGAAGCGGCTGCGCCGCCAACACCTCGCCGAGCCGGGCCGCCACCGCGTCCGCGTCCGGCTGCCCCTCCCACTTCACGTACAGGTCGGCGACCACGTCCGCACCGTCCGGGCGGTCCACGGCCAGCTCGCCGACCGCGCGCACCGCCTCCGGCAGCTCGCCGAAGTCGACGGCCGTGGTGACCAGCCGGGTCACGCCCTGCGCACCGGTGTGCTCGGCGGTGACGAACCGGCAGCCCGCGGCCTCCCGCGACGTGACGCCGGAGAGCCCGCGGTTGCCGTAGTAGCGGCGGGTCAGCACCTCCAGCAGCGGGGTGTGGTCGTGCCCGCCGCGGCCCATGCGCTGCCCGAGCAGCCGCACCAGCGGCTCGGCGCTGGCGACCATCTTCGCGATCCGCTCCGCGCGGTCCGCGGCGTCCGGGTGCTCGTCGAGGTGGCGCAGCTCGGCGCGCACCCCGGCGTACACCTCGGCGCGGGTGCGGCGCAGCAGCGGCTGCGCGAACCAGCGGAACACCACGCCGCGCGCCAGGTCCGACACCGCGGGGAAGCGCACCTGGGTGGCCTTGATGACGTGCTCCAGCGCCAGCCCGGCGCGCTCCCGCAGCTCCTTCGCGGGCGGCGGCTCGGCGATCCAGCGCCGCAGCAACGCCGAGATGATCTTCACGTCGGAGGCGGCGCGCTGTTGCGCCAGGAAGATCCGGAACACCGCCGACTCCAGCTCCGGCGTCCGCTCCAGGTCCGTCACGTCGTAGTGCGCCAGCACCCGGCGCAGCCGCTCCTCGAAGCCGCTGCTGACCCCGGCGCGCTCGACGTCCAGGCTCTGCAGGTAGCTGTGGAAGTACTCGCGCGGGCTGTGCACCGGACCCGGCTCGTCGTCCACGTCCCCGGCCGGCTTGTTCCGGCTCAGCTCCGAGAGGTCCGCGAACACGCCCAACAGCTCGACCTCGCCCTCGGTCACCCCGGGCGCCGCGTCCGGCTCGGTGCGCGCCGCCAGGTAGCCGCTGAGCACCCGCTCGCCGTCCTGCGGATCCACGTCGAAGCCGAGCAGCAGGCCGCGCAGGTCCCGCAGACCGGCGGCGGCGCGCTGCGCGGCCGACACGCTCGTCGGCTCCGCGGGCAGCTCCACGTCCACCGCCGCGGACTCGTCGGTCTCCTCGGCCGCGTCGTCGTCGGCCAGCGGCTCCAGCCGCATCAGCGGCGCGCCCGTCTCGACCTGGCTGCCGGTGGACACCGGCAGCTCCCGCACCCGCGCCCGGAACGACGCCCGCAGCACGGTCTCCATCTTCATGCTCTCCAGCACCAGGATCGGCGCGCCCGCCTCGACCTCGTCGCCGACGGCCAGCGGAGTCGCCACCACCAGCGCGGGCGCGGGGGAGCGGACCACGCCGCCCTCGTCCCGGGTGATCCGGTGCGCGACCCCGTCCACCTCCACCAGGTGGATCGGGCCGTGCGTGCCGGTGACCAGGCGGAACCGGTGGCCGTTCACGGTGATCCGGCCGCTGTGCTCGTCGAAGCGGTCGATCTCCACGTCCGCCGGGTGCACCGGCCCGCCACCGGAGATCGCGACGCGGAACCGCTTGTGCCCGACCCGGGCGACGCCCACCTGGTAGCCGACGCCGCGCAGCTTCAGGTCCAGCGGGCGGCCCGTCTCGTGCTGCACCTGCGGCCTGCCGCCGAACGCAGTGGACAGCAGCCGCTGCCGCGCCGCCTCCTCCTCGTCCTGGTAGGCCTCGATGGCCGCCGCGGCCAGCGCGATCGCCGAGTGCCGGTGCAGCACCAGCCGGCCGTCCTCGCGCACCCGGTCGATCCAGCCGGTGTCGGCGCTGCCGTCGATCACCTCCGGCTGGTCCAGCAGGTCCAGCACGAAGCTCTTGTTCGTCGCCCCGCCGTCGATGATCACCGTGGTCTCCGCCATCGCGCGGCGCAGCCGGGCCAACGCCTCGTCCCGGTCCCGCCCGAACGCGATGATCTTCGCGATCATCGAGTCGAAGTCCGCGGGGATCGTGTCGCCCTCCGACACCCCGGTGTCCACCCGGATGCCCGGGCCGGCGGGCAGCAGCAGGCGCGCGATGCGCCCGGGGGAGGGGGCGAAATCGCGGTCCGGGTCCTCGGCGTTGAGCCGCGCCTCCACCGCGTGCCCGCTCTCCGAGGCGCACAGCCCGTCCAGCGAGCCGCCCGCGGCCACGTGCAGCTGCAGCTTCACCAGGTCGGTGCCGGTGGTGATCTCGGTGATCGGGTGCTCCACCTGCAAGCGGGTGTTGACCTCCAGGAACGCGAACAGCTCCTCGCCCGGGTGGTACAGGAACTCCACGGTGCCCGCGCCGCGGTAGTCCACCGCCAGCGCCAGCCGCTCCGCCGAGGCCTTCAGCTCCGCGGTCTGCTCCGGGGAGAGCACCGGCGAGGCCGACTCCTCGATGATCTTCTGGTTGCGCCGCTGCACCGAGCAGTCCCGCACGCCCAGCGCCACCGCGGTGCCCTGGCCGTCCGCGATGACCTGCACCTCCACGTGGCGGGCGCCGGTCACCAGGCGCTCCAGGAACACCACGCCGGAACCGAAGGAGCGCAGCGCCTCCTGGCTGGTGCGCTCGTAGGCGTCCGCCAGGTCCGCCGCCGAGGTCACCTTGCGGATGCCGCGACCGCCGCCGCCCGCGGTCGCCTTCAGCATCAGCGGGTAGCCAATCCGCTCACCCGCGGCCAGCGCCTCCGCCGCGGACGCCACCTCGCCGCGGGACCACGGCGCCACCGGCACGCCGACCTCCTCGGCCAGCAGCTTCGCGCCGATCTTGTCGCCGAGCCTGCGCATCGCCTCCGCGCTCGGGCCGATGAAGGTCACGCCGATCCGCTCGCAGACCTCCGCGAACGCCGGGTCCTCGGCGACGAATCCCCAGCCCACCCAGGCCGCGTCCGCGCCGGTCTCCAGCAGCGCCCGCTCCAGCACCGCGTGGTCCAAGTAGGGCCGGGCCGAAGCCGGGCCCAGCGAGTAGGCCACATCGGCCTCCCGCACGAACGTCGCGGTCCGGTCGGCGTCGGTGTAGAGCGCGACCGTCTCCACCCGCTTGCCGGTCTCCGCGGACAGATCCCGCACGGCGTGGATGAGCCGCATCGCAGCCTCTCCACGGTTGACGATGGCGACACGACTGAACACCGGATGAGCCTCCTGATTGCCACGCACAACAGGCGACGTCCCGTCCCCGGAGCGTCGCCTGCACCTGCCCTACACACTGCTCCGTCACACGCGGGTGTACCAATGTCCGCACCGGCGCATGCCGGAGCCGAGACTTTGTAGGAACCCGCCAAAAAACTAGCCGAGCGCCACCCCGGAACTCCCCGGAAGGCCGGTCCAGCACACGAATTCGCGGCAGAACCCGCGAGATCGGCTCACCGCCGCGTTGCGCCACCCGCAGCAACCCGCACCGCCGCGCGGACCGCCCGTACCGCCTCGCGGCGGGGCCCGGCGGGCGGGCGGTTAGGTTCCCGTGGTGGACGGAGCACGGTGGGCGGCGCTGCCGCAGCGGTACCCGCGGATCGCCGACGCGGTGCTCGCGGTCTTCGTCACCTACCTGGCGCTGCTGGGCATGTCCCCGGGCGACGTGCTCGACAGCGGCGATCCCGGGCCGGTCGCCCACACCGCGGCCGTGCTCGGCGGCGCGCCGCTGGCGCTGCGCAGGCGGTACCCGGTGCTCGTGCTGGCCGTGGTCGCGGCGGCGCTGTGCGTGTTCTACAGCACCGGCTGCAAGACCTCGCTCGGGCTGCTCGGGCCGCTCGTCGCCATCTACACCGTCGGCGTCCACCACCCGCTGACGCGCTCCGCGCCGCTCACCGCGGCAGGCGTCCTCGTCATCAGCAGCGGTGCCGTCGCGGGCCTCGCCCACTTCCGGTGGACCACCGACCTGTTCGCCGGGCTGCTGTTCGGCAGCACCCAGGCGGTGATCGCGCTCGCGCTCGGCCAGGCGATCCGGATCCGCGGCCGGCAGGCCGAACGGCTCCGGCACGAACGCGACCTGGAAGCCGAGCGCGCCGTCACCGAAGAGCGGATGCGCATCGCGCACGAACTGCACGACGTCGTCGCCCACCACCTGTCCGTGGTGGCCGTGCAGGCCAGCCTCGCCCGCTACGTGCTCGACTCCGACCTGGAGACCGCCCGCGAAGCGCTCGGGACCATCTCGGCCACCACCTCCAGCTCGCTCGACGAGCTCGGCAGGCTGCTGCGCGTGCTGCGGCCCAGCCTCGAAGAACCGCCCGGCGGCGGCACCCGGTTCCTGCCGCAACCCGGTCTCGACGAACTACCGGTGCTGCTCGAACGGGTCCGCTCGTCCGGGGTACCGGTGGAACTGCGGGTCGAAGGGGAACCGCGGGCGCTGTCGCCCGGTGCCGAGCTGTGCGCCTACCGCGTCGTGCAGGAGGCCCTCACCAACGTGCTCAAGCACGCGCCCACCGCCACCGCCGAAGTCCACGTGCACCACCACCCCGACGCGGTGACCGTGCGGATCCGGGACCACGGCGCACCGCCCCCGAAGAACCCCAAGCCCTCCGGGCACGGTTTGATCGGCATGTGCGAACGGGCGAAGATGTACGGCGGCAGCGTGGAGACCGGACGTCGTCCCGAAGGCGGGTTCCAAGTGGTGCTGCGCATCCCGCGCGCCGAGAGCTGACCGGCCGCGCCCCGGGCCGCCGGGTGCCGATCGGCCGGGGGAGCACCGCATGATCCGCGTGCTCGTCGTCGACGACCAGGACCTGCTGCGCGCCGCGTTCGCCGCGCTGCTGCGCGCCACCGACGGCATCGACGTCGTCGGTGAGGCCGCCAACGGACGCGAAGCCGTCGACCTCGCCGCGCGGCTGCGGCCCGACGTGGTGCTGATGGACCTGCGGCTGCCCGAGGTGGACGGGGTGCGCGCCACCGAGCTCATCCTCGACGCCGCCGAACCACCGCGGCCCGGGATCCTGGTGCTCACCGTCTTCGACCTCGACGACTACGTGTACGCGGCGCTGCGGGCCGGGGCCTCCGGGTTCCTGCTCAAGGACAGCCCGCCGGAAACGCTGCTCACCGGGGTGCGCACCGTCGCCGACGGCGGAATGCTGTTCGGCCCCACCATCACCCGGCGGCTCGTGGAGACCTACATGCGGGTGCCGCCGCCCGGCTCCGGGATCCCCGTCCAGCTGTCCGGCCTCACCCAGCGGGAACTGGCCGTGCTGCGGCTCATCGCCACCGGCGCCACCAACGCCGAGATCGCGGAGCACCTGGTGCTCAGCGAGGGCACGGTGAAGACGCACGTGAACCGGGCCATGACGAAGCTCGGGGTGTCCAGCCGGGCGCAGGCCGTGGTCGTCGCCTACGAATCCGGGCTGGTCGTCCCCCGGCGGCGCTGACCGCCGCCGCGCGCCGCTCGTCCGGCCGGGTTCAGACCAGGCCGGCGTCGTGGGTGACGATCGCGACCTGGGTGCGGTTCGCGGCGCCGAGCTTGCCCATGATCCGGCCGAGGTGGACCTTCACCGTGGACGGGCTCATGTACAGGTGCGCGGCGATCTCCGCGTTGCTCAGGCCCTGCGCCACCGAGACCGCCACCTCCCGCTCGCGCGGGGTCAGCTGGTCGATCCTCCGGCGCGCGTCCGAGTTCTCCTTGCCCGCCGCGAACGCGCCGAGCAGCCGCTTGGTGATCCGCGGCGAGAGCATCGCCTCCCCGGAGGCCACCGTGTGCACCGCCGCCGCCAGCTCCCGCGGCGGGGTGTCCTTGAGCAGGAACCCGGACGCCCCCGCCTGCAGCGCGGCGTGCACGTACTCGTCCACGTCGAACGTCGTGAGCACCAGCACCGCGGGCGGATCCGGCAGCGCGGCGACCCGCTTGGTCACCTCCAGGCCGTCGACCCGCGGCATCTGGATGTCGGTGACCACCACGTCCGGGCGGTGCTTCGCGATCAGCTCCACCACCCCCGAACCGTCGGCGGCCTCCGCGGCCACCTCGATGCCCGGGTCGGATTCGAGGATGAGCCGGATCCCGCCGCGCACCAGTTCCTCGTCCTCCAGCAGGACCACCCTGATGCCCACGTGACTCCCCCGTGCCCGACTGCGTTGCCGGGCCCACGGTATCCAAGTCCGGTCCGCACCGGATCACGGTGTCCCGGGACCGGGCGCGTCAGGACGCGGCGGCGGGCTCCAGCACCGGGAACTCCGCCCGCACCCGGTAGCCGTCCTCGTCGGTGCGGCCCACCTGCAAGGTGCCGCCGGCGAGGGTGACCCGCTCGCGCATGCCGATCAGGCCGTAGCCGGAGCCCTCCACCACCGTGGTGCCCGTGCCGCGCGCGTTCACCACCTCCACCGCGAGCCCGTCCGGCCCGACGGCGACCGACGCGCGCACCGGTGAACCGGGGGCGTGCTTGCCCGCGTTCGTCAAGGCCTCCTGCACCACCCGGTAGGCGGCGCGGCCGACGGCGGTGGAGGCCTCCGGCAGCTCCGCCGGCATGTCCAGCGCGATGTCCGCGCCCGCCGCCACCGAATCCGCGACCAGCTCGCGCACCCCCTCCAAGGTGGGGGCCGCGTGGTCGCCGCCCGGGTTCTCGGCGTCGTCGCGCAGCGCGCGCAGCATCTCCCGCAGCTCGCTGAGCGCGGCCGAGCTCGACACCCGGATCACCTCGGCGACCTGCTCGGTGCGCTCGTCCGCGGCGGTCATCGTGAGCGCGCCCGCCTGCAGCGAGATGACGCTGACCCGGTGCGCCACCACGTCGTGCATCTCGCGGGCGATGCGGCGGCGTTCGGCGCCGACCGCGCGCTCCGCCAGCAGGTCCCGCTCCCGCTCGGCCTGCACCGCCCGCTCCCGCAGCGAGCGCAGCAGGTCCCGGCGCTGGTACAGCCACAAGCCCAGCAGCGTCGGCATCCCGACGAAGCCGGTCAGCATCGCGCCCAACCCCAGCAGCACGCCCAGCATGCCGCTCGACCACAGGCTCTCGTTGGCCATGAGCAGCATGCGGGTCAGCTGCGCCACCGCGACGATCGCCGCCGCGCCCCAGGTGGAGGCGACCGGGCCGCGCTGCTTCGCCATCGTGTACAGCGCGATCACGACGGCCATGCTCTGGTCCGCCGTCCCGGACAGCACCGAGATGGCGGCCGCCGCCAGCACCGCGATCCACGGGAAGCGCCTGCGCACCAGCAGTCCGGCGAACAGCACCGCGTTCGCCGGTACCAGCACCCACTGCTGCCAGATCTCCGGATCGTCGGGCATGGCCACCGCCGCCACCGCGATCAGCAGATCGAGCAGCAGGGATCTGAACTTGCCGTCCCACCAGGCCAGCCGGCTGGCCCACTTCCCTCGTTCGCGCACCCGACCACGGTAGGCGTCGTCTTCGTCGTCCGGCACCAGGTGTCCGATCATGCTGCTCCTCTCCGGTGACGAGGTTGGCCGACGGGCTCCGCCGATCGCGTCCCGCTTCCGGTCAGGGCGGCGTACTACTTCGGGCCAAGTCGGGACGAGCCGGTTCGACGACGTGCGCGGGCCTCCTCGCGGCGCACCATGGATCTCGTCGGCGAACGGCGGAAGTCGAGCCGGCGGGCACCGCGACCGCGGTCCGCTCCCGAAGCACTCCCGGAAGGACGAATCCGATGTTGAAGTCCGAGGTCACCCGTTCCCTCGCCCAGACCGCCGCCGAGCAGCCCTCGCAGGTGTGGGGCTGGGTGGTGCTGGCGGTCGGCGCGCTGATCGCGCTCGGCCTGGCCGCGCTGGTCATCGGCGCGCTGGTGAGCTTGTACCGCGCCGAAGCGGACGGCACGACGAAGGCGGTGTGGGTGCTGATCGTCGTGATGGCGCCGCTGCTGGGCGCGGCCCTGTGGTTCGTGATCGGCCGCTCCCAGGCCCGCAAGAACGCGCTCCGGCCGGTGGAGGGCCCGGCGCCGCGGCTGGACGGCGACCAGGCCACCGCGTGACCGCCCGCGGCCACGACCGCGCCGCCGCCGCGCGCGCTCCCCGGCTCCGGGGACGCGGGGGACCGGCGGCGCAGCGGTCGTCCGGGGCTCCGCGGGAGCGGCGTTCACCGTCCGAAGTGGACCGCGCGGCCCCCGTCGCCGCGCGGGCTGCGGATCAGCGGTCGGTCGCGGTGAGCGCGCGGGCGTCCACCAGCTCGGAGCCCGCGACCTTCCCGCTCAACCCGCGGCACCGCGCGCTGCGCGGCACGGCCAGCGCGTGCACCGCGCACCACACCACCGCGACCGGGAGCCCCGCCGCGGGCCACAGCACCGCGAGCACGCCCTCGACGAGGGCCAGACCGCCCAGGCCCACCAGCCAGCGCCGCAGCACCGCGCGCCACCCGGGGCGCCGCCCGTCGACGACGACGCGCAGCAGCACCGCGTGCTGGCCGAGCGAGCTGCCGCGCCCCGCCGCGGTGGCGATCAGGAGCAGCACGGCGGGCGCGAACCACAGCGCCGCCGCCTCCGACCAGGCCTGCGCCGCGACGGGCGGCCGCACCTCGGCGACCCGCAGCAGCAGGTCCGCGCCGCGGGCCAGCGCCAGGCCCAGCCACCACAGCAGCAGCAGGTCGCAGACCATCCCCAGCAACCGGCGGTAGCTCCCGACCGGCCGCGGCTCCCCGGACCCGGCGGCACCGCGCTGACCGGGGACCAGCCGCAGCACCGGTGCCAGCAGCGCCCCCAGCACCGCGCCCGAGGTGTTCGCGATCAGGTCGTCCACGTCGAACAGCCGGTACGGGCACGGGTACAGGAACCAGATCCCGGTGAGCTGGGTGAGCTCCACCGCCAGCGACACCATGAACCCGGCGAGCGCGGTGCCGCCGAAGCCCTCCCGCAGCAGGTAGCGCACGAACATGCCCAGCGGCACGAACAGCAGCACGTTGAACCCGAACTGCTGCACCGCGGGATCCGCGACCAGCCCGGTCAGCTCGGTCAGGCCGCCGGGCCGCCGCACCTCGTCGAACCCGGCGAAGGGCCGCCACTGCGGCCGCAGGTCGCCGAACGCCTCGCAGAACCCGGGGCCGATCGGCGGCAGCGGCACCAGCACGTACGCCACCAGGCCCAGCGCGTAGAGCACCGCGGCCAGGAACAGCAGCAGCGCGCCGGGCCGCAGCTCGCCGCGCTTGCGGTGCTCGCGGGCCACGTAGGGCACGAACAGCAGCACCACCAGCGCCACCGCCACCAGGACGGCGGCCACCGCGGGCAGCACCCGGATGCTCACCGGGACCTCCTGGTGGCGGTCAGTGCGCGTAGGTGGTGGACAGCACCGCGCGGCCCAGGATGTGGCCGAGCGCGGTGAAGTTGACGACCGCGGGCGTCACCTGGTCGTTCAGCCCCAGCGTGGGCACGTCCAGCGCGAGCACCGCGAACAGGTAGCGGTGCGGCCGGTCTCCGGGCGGCGGCGCGGCGCCCGCGTAGGCGCGCTCGCCGAGGTCGTTCGGCACCTGGAACGCGCCGGCGGGCACGCCGGAGCCGGTGGCGGAACCGGCGTCGGTGGCCAGCTCGGTCACCGCGGCGGGCACGTCCACCAGCGTCCAGTGCCAGAACCCGCCCGGGATCGGGGCGTCCGGGTCGAAGCAGGTGACCACGAAGCTCTGCGTCCCGGCGGGGAAGCCCTCCCAGCTCAGCTGCGGGGAGCGGTTCCCGCCGCCCGCGCCCATCCCGCTGTGGACGTGCGCGAGGTCCAGTTGCTCGTCGGCGGCGACGTCCTTGGAGGTGAGCGTGAACGCGGGGACCTCGGGCAGCAGCGAGTACGGGTCCGGGTCGATCGGGCGTTGCAGGCTCATTCGTCTCCTCCTCGGCGGGTGCGGCGGGGTCGGACGATCTTCGGGATCGTCCGGTCGCAGCCTAGTGGGGCCTGCGCGGGCGCGTGCGCGGCCTCGCGCGCGGGGCGATCCGCGCCACTCCGTCACCCCCTTGATGCAACCCGTGCAAGCGTTCACTTGATCGAGTTATTGTCGCTGCCCGCCAGGCTCGGGATCATGGTCCGGTGCGCGCCGATCTCCACGTCGGCGACCGCGGTCGAGCGGATCCGGGACAATTTCGGGCGGACGTCCCACAACGACGATGACCGGTTCTTCGAGCGGCTACCGGAAACCGCTCGGAAGCCGAATGCGAGAATCGGTCGGCCGGATTCGGAACAGCAGGGGAAACCGCCCCCGAAACCGGTGGTGCACCTGTCCAATGCGCCGTCGTCGCCGGTACCGGAAAAGTCCGGGTTCCGCCGATGCCGGCCCAGGGATGTCGATGCTGGGGGATAGCGCAGTCATGCCGGGAAATCGCCACACTTCGGTCCGTTCGCGCCAGGTGGCCGCGGAACTCCGCCGCCACCGCGAGCGCGCCGGGCTCAGCTGCACGGCGGCGGGAGCCCGGCTGGGCGTCTCGGGCAGCAAGATCAGCCGGATCGAGACCGGCGCCAGCGGGGTGCAGCTCGACGACGTCACCGCGCTGCTGCGGCTCTACCAGGTGGGAGAGCGGGAGCGCACCGCGCTGGTGGAGCTGGCGCGCAACGCGGGCCGCTCCGCCTGGTGGCAGCGGCCGTCCGCGGCCCCCGCCCGCTGGCGGGATTTCCTCGACTACGAGAGCAAAGCGGTCCGGATGCACAGTTTCGAACCGATGCTGATCCCGGGCCTGCTGCAGACCGCGGAATACGCGCGGGCCGTCATCTCGGGGATGGAGCCCGGGCGTTGCGAGGACGAACTGGACGATCTGATCGCGACCCGGATGGCGCGGCAGATCATTCTGAGCCGTTCCCGCGCGCCGTTGTTCCACGCGGTGCTGGAGGAATCCGCGTTGCGTCGCCCGATCGGCGGCCGGGGAGTGATGAAGCGGCAGCTGCTGCACCTGCTGGTGATGATGGAATCCGATCACGTCTGCCTGCGAGTGGTGCCGCGTTCCGTGGGCGCCTATCCGGGATTGCAGGGGTCATTCCTTCTTCTGGAATATGACGGAGAGCCGGACGTGGTGTACGTGGAGAACCAGCACGGTCCCGCATTCCTGGATTCCGAGCGGACCGTGAGTTCCTACCGGGAGGTGCTGCGGGACATCGTGCGGCTCGCCCACGCCCCCGACGCGGCGGGCGACCTGATCCGCGAGGTCCTCGCCGAGCACTGACCGCGCTCGTGCGCCGGAAATCCGCTCCGCTGCCGGTTCGCGCGGCGCCGGGGACTACGCCGGTCCGGTGATCTTCTCCGCCGCGCGGGTGACTCCGAACCGGCTGCGGCGGGCCGAGGAGAGGGGCGCCGAAGGGGGGCGGGTGATCCGGTGGAACTGCTGGAGCGGGTCGCCGCCGTGGCCCGCAGGCTGCGCGAACACCGGCCGGTGCCGCCCGTGCGACCGTCCGAAGTGGACTTGGTCTGATGCTGCCGCCGAGCGGTTTTCTCCCGATGTATCACCTGATCAGGTAACGACGTTCGGCCGTTGTGGACGATGACCGGGCCGTGATCGGCTCCCTCCGCGACACTGGCACGAGCCGGAGGCGGGCCGGTCACCCCGACCGCGCCGCAGGGGCTCCGGGGGATGGAGAGCAGCGGGATGACACGCACACGGCGGACCCACACCCGGTGGTGGTCGGCAGGCGGAACACTCGCCGCGGCCGCGCTGGCCACTGTCGCGATCACGACCCCCGCCGGGGCCGGGACCGCCGCCGACGAGCCCGCCGCCGCGCCGATCAGCACCCGGATCGTCGGCGGCGAGTACGCCAGCACCAGCGAGTACCCGTGGGTCGTGTACCTCACCGACTCGGCGGGCAACCAGTTCTGCGGCGGCACCATCGCGGCCGCGAACAAGGTCATCACCGCCGCGCACTGCGTCACCGGGGGTGCGCCGCCGGAGATCACCGTCGTCTCCGGCCGCGACGACAAGAACAGCGACGAGGGCACCGAGACCGCCGTCCGGGACGTGTGGGTGCACCCCGACTTCCAGAACGCCAGCAGCGGTGCCGACGTCGCCGTGCTCACGCTGGACCGCGACGTCACCGCGACCCCGCTGCCCATCGCGACGGCGGGTGACCTCCCCGAGTACCGGCCGGGCGGAGCCACCACCGTCCTGGGCTGGGGGACCACCACCGAAGGCGGCTCGCCGTCCAGCACGCTCCGCCAGGCACACCCGCCGATCACCAGCGACCAGGACTGCAGCCGCGCCTACGGCGGGCAGTACGACCCGCGAGGCCAGGTGTGCGCCGGGCTCCCCGAAGGCGGGGAGGACAGCTGCCAGGGCGACTCCGGCGGACCGCTCGTGGCCGGGGACAAGCTGATCGGCATCGTGTCCTGGGGCAACGGCTGCGCCCGCCCCGGCCAGCCCGGCGTCTACACGAGGCTCGGCGCCTACCACGACGAAGTCCAGGCCCAGCTCCGCTGATCCCCCCACCACCGAGGCGCACGGCCCGTTCGACCGCACCGCGCGGTCGAGCGGGCCGTTCTGCTGCGGGGTCAGGCCGCGACGAGACCCGCGGAGATGGTGAGGAAGGCCGCCGCGCTGATCACGTCCAGGGAGCGGGCGAAGCGCGGGCGGCGTAGCCGGTCGGCGATGCGGGCCGCGCCCAGCACGATGGTGACCTCCCAGATCGCCGCCAGCACCAGGAACACCGCGCCCAGCAGCACCAGTTGCAGCGTCGGGTTCGCCGCCGAACCCACGAACTGCGGCAGGAAGGCCAGGCTGAACAGCAGCATCTTCGGGTTCGTGATGTTGCTCAGCAGGCCTTGCCAGAACGGCCGGGTCGTGGCGCCGCCGCCGGAGAGGCCGTCGCCGGTCTCGGCGCGGGTGAGCCACAACCCGCGCACGATCATCGCGGCGAGGTACACCAGGTACGCGGCGCCGGCCCACTTCAGCGCCGCCAGCACCGCCGGGTGGCTGGTGATCACCGCGCCGAGCCCGCAGATCACCAGCGCCACCTGCAGGATGCTCGCCGCGTGGATGCCCGCCAGCGCTCGCAGCCCGGCGCCGATCCCCTGCCGCAGCGACGTCCGCAAGATCAGGAACGCGTCCACCCCGGGCGTCAGCACCACCACTGCGCTGGCGAGCAGGAACGCCGGCAGGGTCGTGGGGTCCAGCAGCATGACGAGTTCGCTCCTTGCCTGGTCGACGCGCGCGCGGAGGCGCCGGTGAGCGCGCGGCCCACCGGTCGAGGTTTCACCGGATCGGGGGTGATCTCGGTTCCGCGTCGTCGCGGGCACCGGAGATCTTGACTGAGTGGGCGGGACGAACCATCTCCGCCGAAGCAGTGATCCGGATTTTTTCCCGCCGAAGTCCATCTTAACGAAAAATTATCATGAGCCGATGTGAGCTCGCCCTCGTCATCCCGGCGTGATCGGGCCGCTACCGTGTGCCGCCGAACGACGCCGCACGTCCAGGAGGCAGCCGTGCCCGACCGATCCAGCCCGCTCGCCCGGATCGCCGCCGGAGGCGCTGCCGCCGCCACCGCGGCCACCGCCGCGCTCGCCGCACCGGCCGCCGCCGGCCCCGCGCAGGAACGCGTGCTCGGCGGCACCGACGAACGCGCGGCGCCCTGGGCGGTCGCGCTCACCGACCAGGCCGGGCGCCAGTTCTGCGGCGGCACCCTCGTCACCGAGATCAAGGTGGTCACCGCCGCGCACTGCGTGGACGGCCACGACGCGGCGGAGCTGCGCGCCGTCACCGGCCGCCCCGACCTGCGCACCACCGGCGGCGCCGACACGCCCGTCGGCGACGTCTGGGTGCATCCCGAGTTCCGCGACGTCACCGGCGGGCACGACGTGGCGGTGCTGACCCTGGCCGCACCGGTGCGCGAACGACCGCTGCCGATGGCCGGGGCCGACGAGACCGCCCGCTACCGGCCCGGCACCCCGGCGCGGGTGCACGGCTGGGGGCGCACCACCGAGAACGGGCCCACCTCGGCGACGCTCCAGTCCGTCGAGGTGCCGATCAGCGCGGACACCGACTGCCGCGCCGCCTACCCCGGCTACGAGCCGGGGACGCGGGTCTGCGCGGGCCCGCCCGAAGGCGGCCGGGACGCGTGCGCCGGGGACTCCGGCGGACCGCTCGTCGCCGACGGCAGGCTGATCGGCGTCGTCTCCTACGGCACCGGCTGCGGACGTCCCGGAACACCCGGCGTGTACACCCGGATCTCCGGGGTCGCCGACGACGTCGCCGCGCGGCTCTGAACCCGGCGTCCCGCACCGCGGGACGAGCCGGTGCCACCCGGTGCTCGCGCCGCGGCGGTGCACCGGTCGCCGTGCGCAGCACCGACCCGCCCCGAGGCCCGCGCGCCGGGGCGCGCGGGACGTGGTGTGCGCTACTTCCACCGCAGGTGACCCCGGGTGTCGTAGCCGGAATGTGATATCCCGTTGGGGTGACCCTGCAACCGCTCGCCACCGCCGTCCACCGCGCCTACACGGCCGACCTCGACGCCGAGGACTTCTACCGCATGCTCCGCTTGCGCGTGGACGTGTTCGTGGTCGAGCAGCAGTGCGCCTACCCGGAACTGGACGGCCGGGACCTGGAGACCACCACCAGGCACTTCTGGATCGACTCCGCCGACGGCTACGTGCTCGGCTACCTGCGCCTGCTCGAAGACCCCGACGGCACCTTCCGCATCGGCCGCGTCGCCACCGCCAAGGACGCCCGCGGCCTCGGGCTCGGGCGCAAGCTGATGCGCGCCGCGCTCGCCGAGATCCAGCGCGCGCCGGCGACGCTGTCCGCGCAGACCTACGCGCTGGAGTTCTACCGCGGATTCGGGTTCGAACCCTCGGGTGAGGAGTATCTCGAAGACGGCATCCCGCACGTCGACATGCACCGATACCCGGGTTCGCCGCGCTGAGCGAGCCGCGCCGGTTCCTCGCCCGTCGCGGGGATGCGACGATGCTCGCTGGTCCCAGCCAGGGCAGGTCAGGAAACCGGTGCGACACCGGTGCGGTCGGCGCCACTGTGACCGGGGAGCGGATCTCCCCCGCGAGCCACCGGGCGCTGCCGCCTGGGAAGGCCGGAGTTCCGCGCTGATCCGGGAGCCAGGACACTGCCTCGCCCAGGCGCAGCCGACATCGGGGCGTCCGAGACCCGAGGAAGGAACACCTGGCATGACTGCTCCCGCGAGCCCGCGGTACCCGTTCACGGCCGTGGTCGGGCACGACGACATGCGGCTGGCGCTGCTGCTCAACGCGGTGCACCCGCGCATCGGCGGGGTGCTGGTGCGGGGTGAGAAGGGCACCGCGAAATCGACGGTGGTGCGCGCGCTCGCTTCGCTGCTGCCCGCGCTGGACGTCGTGCCCGGTTGCCGCTTCGGCTGCGAACCGCGGCGACCCGACCCGCGGTGCCCGGACGGCCCGCACGCCGAGGTCTCCGGGACGACGCGCCCCGCGGAACTCGTGGAACTTCCGGTCGGCGCCACCGAGGACCGGCTCGTCGGTTCACTCGACCTGGAACGCGCGCTCACCGAAGGCGTCAGCGCCTACCAGCCCGGGCTGCTGGCCGCGGCGCACCGCGGCGTGCTCTACGTGGACGAGGTCAACCTGCTGCACGACCACCTGGTGGACCTGCTGCTGGACGCCGCCGCGATGGGCCGCGCGCACGTGGAGCGGGAAGGCGTGTCGGTGACGCACGCCGCCTCGTTCCTGCTCGTCGGCACCATGAACCCGGAGGAGGGCGAGCTGCGCCCGCAGCTGCTCGACCGGTTCGGCCTCACCGTGCAGGTCGCCGCCTCCCGCGACGTCACCACCCGCACCGAAGTGGTGCGCAGGCGCCTCGCCTTCGAAGCGGACCCGGCCGGCTTCGCCGAGCGGTGGGCCGCCGAGGACGCCGCGCTCGCCCGCCGCATCGCCGACGCCCGGTCCACAGTGGAATCGGTGCGGCTGCCCGACGCCGAGCTCCGGCGGATCTCCGCGCTGTGCGCCGCGTTCGACGTGGACGGGATGCGCGCCGACCTGGTGCTGGCCCGCACCGCCGTGGCGCACGCCGCGTGGCGCGGCGCCGACGAGGTCGCCGAAGCCGACGTGGAGGCCGCGGCCCGGCTCGCGCTGCCGCACCGGCGCCGCCGCGACCCGTTCGACGAACCCGGCGTCGAGGAGGACCAGCTGCAGCAGGCGCTCGAGGACGCCGCCCAGCACGCCGAGCAGGAACCGGCCGACGACCGGAACGCCGGTGACGACCAGGGCTCCGCCGACGACCAGGACTCCGGTGAAGAGCCGCCGGAAGGTCCCGACGACGGCCCCGGCGGAGGCGGCGGTGGCGCGCCCGACGGCGGACCGGACGACGGACCCGACGGGCCCGGCGGCGGCGAAGCCCCCACCCCGCCGGAATCGCCCGCGCCGAACGGCGACGGCGGTTCCCGGCGCGAGGACGGCCCCGGCCAGGCTCCCGCGAACAAGCCCCCGGCCGCGCCCGCGCCCGCGTTCCGCGCCCGGCTGCTCGAAGTCCCCGGCGTCGGCGAAGGCGCCCCCGGCCGGCGGTCCCGCGCCCGCTCCCGCAGCGGGCAGACCGTTCGATCATCCACAGTGGACGGTCATGGCGTGCACCTGCCCGCCACCCTGATCGCCGCCGCCCCGCACCAGCGCACCCGCGGCCGCAGCGGCCCCGGCCTGGTGCTGCACCGCGACGACGTCCGGCGCTCCGTCCGCGAAGGACGCGAAGGCAACCTGGTGCTCTTCGCCGTCGACGCCTCCGGCTCCATGGCCGCCCGCGAACGCATGTCCGCCGTCAGCGGCGCCGTGCTCTCGCTGCTGCGCGACGCCTACCAGCGCCGGGACAAGGTCGGCGTGGTCACCTTCCGCGGCGACCAGGCCGAACTCGCGCTGCCGCCCACCTCCTCCGTGGAGATCGCCGCCACCCGGATGCGCGACCTGCGCACCGGCGGCCGCACCCCGCTCGCCACCGGCCTGCTCAAGGTCCACCAGGTCATCGGCACCGAACGCACCCGGGACCCGCGGCGGCGCCCGCTGCTGGTGCTGCTCACCGACGGCAAGGCCACCGTTCCCGCCGGTGACGGCGGAACCGGGCGCGCTCGCGCGAAGCGGGCGGTGCAGGACTCCATGCGCGCCGCCGGACTGCTCGCCGGGCTCGGCGTCGCCTCCGTCGTCGTCGACTGCGAGCAGGGCGTGGTGCGGCTCGGCCTCGCCGCCAAGGTCGCGACCGCGCTCGGCGGGGCCTGCCTGCGGCTCGACGAGCTCTCCGCCGACGCCGTCGCCGGAGTCGTCCGCGCCGCCCGCGGCACCACCGCCGGCGCAGCTTGATTCCGATTCGATTACGACACCGGCCGGGCGGAGTAGGAATATCCCGATGTAGTTGGTAAGGTGTTCTTCGTCCACCTGACCCCCAGGGGTGGACCACGAAGCGCCCTCGCGCTCCCGGTGACCCCCAGGCCGGTCGAGCGCGGGGGCGCTTTCTATTGCTGGGGGGCGTGGTCGTTCTGCTCGGGGG